>JBASJO010000093.1:0-6180 GCA_049655365.1 Rhodoferax sp.
GGCCCGGCGCACATCAGCGTGGCCAACCGCACGCTGCACAAGGCCACCGAACTGGTGGCGCGCCACCAGGCATTGGCCGCGCAACACAACACCGAACTTGAAGCGCACACCCTGCACGGCTTCGAGGCACCTTTTGACGTCATCATCAATGCCACGGCCACCAGCCTGAGCGGCGCGGCGGTGCCGGTGGCGGCTCGCGCGCTGAAGCCGGGCGCCCTGGCCTACGACATGATGTACGGCCCCGGCGCCCAAGGCTTCATGGACTGGGCACAAGCCCACGGCGCCGTGCCGCGCGACGGCCTGGGCATGCTGGTGGAACAAGCCGCCGAGGCCTTTTTGATCTGGCGCGGCGTGCGGCCACCGTCTGGCCAGGTGCTGGCGGAACTGCGCAAGCTCATTTCAGGGTAACGCCATGAAACCGATTTGGCGCTGGCTCAGCCTGGTGGCTCTCGCCCTGGTGCTGTTGCAACTGTATTTTGTGCTGCGCATCGTCGCCATGCTGGTCATCGACCCGCAGTCCACGGCCTTTCAGCGCTCCGAAGCCTGGCGCGTGGCCACCCAGAAAGACGCCCTGCGCTGGCGCCAGCAATGGCTGCCTTATGACAAGATTTCCAACAACCTCAAGCGCGCGGTGATCGCCAGCGAAGACGACGGTTTTGCCAACCACGACGGCGTTGACTGGACGGCGCTGGAAAAAGCCTGGGAGAAAAACGCCAAAGCCGAGGAGCAGGCCGCTCGGGCGCAGGCCCGGCTGGACGCCCGCAACCCACCCAAGGTGGCAGCCAAAACGCCCCCCGCCAAGGTGGTCAAGCCGCCCAAAGTGGTGGGCGGCTCCACCATCACCCAGCAGCTGGCGAAAAACCTGTTTTTGTCGGGTGAGCGCACCTTGCTCAGGAAAGGCCAGGAGTTTGTGCTCACGCTGCTGCTGGAAGCCGTGCTCAGCAAGGAGCGCATTCTGGAAATCTACCTCAACAACGTGGAATGGGGCGAAGGCGTGTTTGGCGCCGAGGCTGCCGCCCGCCACTACTTTCGCAAGTCTGCCGCCCAGCTCAGTACCTACGAAGCCGCGCGGCTGGCGGTGATGTTGCCACGTCCCAAGTATTTTGAAAAGTTGCCCAATTCCAGCTATGTGGCGGGACGCGCCGCCCGCATTGCGCGGCGCCTGGAGGGCGCGGAACTGCCATGAGCCACGCCCAGCCCGCCCCCTGGCGCCAACGCACGGCGGCCTGGCTGTCACCGCTGGCAGCCACGGCGTTCAGCCTGTTTTTGCTCGGGTTGATTCGGGTGCTCACTGGCGCCCAAGCGCGCTGGTGGGGTTGCCCACCCAAGGCCGAGCAACGCATTTACTTTGCCAACCACCAAAGCCACGCCGACCTGGTGATGATCTGGGCGGCGCTGCCCAAGGAACTGCGCCGCGACACCCGGGCCGTGGCCGCCCGCGAATACTGGACCAAATCACCCTTCAAACGCTGGATCACCACGGCGGTGTTCAATGTGATTTATGTCTCGCGCGAGCGCAACGCGCAGGAGGACCCGCTGGAGCCGCTGGTCGAGGCCCTGGCGGCGGGCGACTCCCTCATTTTGTTTCCCGAAGGCACGCGCGGCCACTTTGACGACCCGCAGGCCTTCAAGGCCGGGCTGTACAACCTGGCCAACAAGTTCCCCACGGTGGAACTGATCCCGGCCTGGATCGCCAATGTGCAGCGCGTCATGCCCAAGGGCGAAGTGGTGCCGGTGCCGGTGCTGTGCTCGGTGACCTTCGGCGCGCCCATGCAGGTGCAGGCGAGTGAAGACTGTCACGCCTTTTTGCAACGCGCCCGCAGCGCCGTCATCGCCTTGCGCGACATTTAAGCCATGTCCCTGCACCAAACCCTGAGAAACCTGAGTGCGGCGCAGCAGGTTGGCGCCATGTTCGTGCTGGTGTTCGGCCTGCTGGTGATTGCGTCCTTGACCCTGTTTTTGCTGTCGATGCGCGAACAGGAAGACGTGCAGGCGCAGCAAAGCCACCAGGATCGCATCAGCGACCTGAGCAAGCTTCTGCGCACCAGCTGGGCGCTGATATTTGTCTTTTGGGTGGCCTGGATGGCGGGCGACATCACCCGGCTGGTGCTGTTTGCGCTCGGTTCCTTCTTTGCCCTGCGCGAGTTCCTGACGCTGTCGCCGACGCGCCAGGGTGACCACCGCAGCCTGGTGCTGGCTTTTTTTGCCGTGCTGCCGTTCCAGTATTACCTGGTGGCCACCGAGCACTTCGACCTGTTCACCGTGTTCATTCCGGTCTATGTGTTGCTGGCGCTGCCGGTGGCCAGCGCGCTGGCCAACGATCCGGTGCGTTTTTTGGAACGCAACGCCAAACTGCAGTGGGGCATCATGGTCTGCATCTACGGCATGAGCCATGTGCCGGCGCTGATGCTGCTGAACTTTCCGCACTACGACAAGAAAAACGCCTTTCTGGTGCTGTTCCTGGTGCTGGTGGTGCAAAGCTGCATGGTCACGCAACACCTGGTGGCCCGCTACCGACCCAAAACTTCAGCGGCACCCAACATCAGCCAGAGTTTCACCTGGCACAGCTGGGGCTGGGGCATGGCTGTGGGCAGCCTGCTGGGTGCCGTGCTGGCAGGCATCACGCCGTTTGTGCCGGGCCAGGCCTTTGCCTTGTCGTTCATTGCCTGCGCCGCTGGGTCGCTGGGCCACCTGGTGATGAAGGCCCTCAAGCGCGACCGCGGCATCCCGATCTGGCAAGGCCAGGCCAAAAGCGTGACCGGCGCTGGCGGCATGCTCGACCGCATCGACTCGTTGTGTTTTGCCGCACCGGTGTTCTTTCATTCGGTGCGCTGGTACTTTGGGCTATGAGAATCCTCGGCATTGACCCCGGCCTGCGCACCACCGGTTTCGGTGTGGTCGACGTGGACGGTGCCGAGCTGCGCTATGTGGCCAGCGGCACCATCACCACCACGCACCTTGACAAAGACCTGCTGCCCGAGCGCCTCAAGGTGATTTTTGACGGCATCCGCGAAGTGGTGGCGCGCTACGAGCCCGACGCCGCCACCGTCGAAATCGTGTTTGTCAACGTCAACCCGCAGTCCACGCTGCTGCTGGGCCAGGCCCGCGGCGCCGCCATCACCGCGCTGGTGTTTTCAGATTTGCCGGTGTCGCAATACACCGCCCTGCAAATGAAACAGGCGGTGGTCGGCTGGGGCCGCGCCAGCAAGGGCCAGATTCAGGAAATGGTCAAGCGCCTGCTGAATCTGCCCGGCCTGCCCGGCCCCGATGCCGCCGACGCCCTGGGCCTGGCCATCACCCACGCCCACGCCAACAAAGCCATGGCCCGGCTGGCGCTGGCCGACGGCGTGATTGGTGCGGGCAAGGGGAAGTACAAGGCGGGGCGGAGCCGGTAGCCCGATCATCAGTAAACCGCGTCATGGCCACCGACTGCAGGCCTTCAAACTAGCCGAACAAGGCGTGCAAGCGTAGCGCGGGTGCATTGGGTTGGCCTCAGCTTGGTGCGCGATCCACACACCGCTCGTTTGCCTTTTTCTTGCAAGTTGCTTATAATTTGGTTATGCCGATGCAACCAAATAGACAATAAATCCATCATGCGAATCGTACTTGATACATCCGTCCTGGTCGCTGCGGCGCGATCACGCAATGGCGCCAGTTTTCAACTGGTTTCAATGTTACCCACGCCCCGCTTTGACTTTGCACTGACCATCGCGCTTTACACTGAGTGGCAGGCTGTCTTGACACGACCAGAGCACATGCCACCCGGAGTGACAGTTGCCACAGCACTTGGCTATTTGCGTTACTTGGCATCACTGGCGCACTTGCAAGACGTGCATTTTTTGTGGCGACCGTTTTTGCATGACCCCGACGATGACATGGTGCTGGAGTGTGCAGCTGCATCGGGCAGTCAATACATCGTCACCCACAACGTCAAAGACTTTCGACGCGCATCAGAACTGAAGGTGCAGGCTATCAAACCTGCTGATTTTTTGACTCTTTTGAGGAACTAACCATGACTGCACTGACCATTCGCTTACCCAACTCTGTTCATCAAAAGATCAAGGAGCTGGCCGCCCGGGATGACGTCTCGGTGAACCAATTCATCGCAAGCGCAGCGTCTGAAAAGATGGCATCCGTTTTGACGCTCGACTACCTCAAGTCGGAAGCCCAAAAAGGTAAACGAAGTGACTTTGAACACTACCTGAGCATGGTGCCGGATGTGCCTGCTCAAATGGCGGACGAGCAGGTTTGAGCATTGAATAGATTTCTATGGAAATTTCGGAGTACCGATCCGAGACTTCGATGTCGCCATTCAAGCGAAAGGAAATGCAACACGACCTCAGGCAGGAAGCGTCTATACTGTACAAATATCTGCACATTGTGTGCAACACAGGAGGCTGTCATGGGAATTTCCGTACGCGACGTTATTCCACTCTCACAGGCCCGCGCCAACTTTTCCGAGCTGGCCGAGGAAGTCAAGGCGGGTGCAGAAAAAATTGTGACCAAGAACGGCGAAAGCTTTATCGCACTCATCGACTCGGACCGGCTGGACTATTACCACCGGTTGGAACGCGAGCGCATTCACCTTTTGGTGATCAGCGAAGTGTCCAGGGGGCTGGACGACGTTGCTGCGGGTCGGGTCAAGGAGGCCGGCAGTGCCATCCAGTCAATCAAGCGTCGGCGCAGAGCCTGACCGCAGACGGTAATTGCCCATGGCCAAGAAACTTGTCGTCAAATTAACTGCCAATTTTGAGCGAAATCTGGCTGATATTGAGCGTTTTTTGACCGAGGTGGATGCCCCTCAAGCCTACGATGGACTGTTGGACGAACTGCTTGACACGCTCATCCCCAACCTGGAGCGTTTTCCAGGCATGGGGAGGCCATTCCTGAACAGATCTGTCGGCTCAGTCGAGGCCACAAACGCGTTGGCGGCTCTGCGTGTCAAATTAGAGGCGCTGATGGGGCAACCCGATGGACTACGGGAATACGTCATGGATAACTATCTGGTGCTGTACGCACTGATTGGCGGAAACATTCAACTGCTATCGATCAAACACCATCGCCAGCTCTCTTTCAATTTTGACGCCCATTGGAGGCAATAGTTTTTCAAGTTCCGAACGGCGTATTTGACGCAGTCGAGGAAGCATATTGAAATTTCGGGGTCTGAATCCGAGATTTCAATGTCATCACTCCCATCGACCGGTTCATCGCTGCGGCGGGTGACGAGGCTCATCCACAAGGCATCCTCGTTTGCAATACCGAGACAGAAAGGGCACTCCCCAATGGCCACATCGCCCTGCCGTGGCACGCTTTCCCGCAATGGCTGCGCGCACGCTTGGCAGCATGAACTGAAGAGCCAGTGACCAAATGCCAATTGCTACTCTGCCGTTTTGACTGGCCAGGGAATGGCTGCAATTTCGGGATACTGAGTCGATTGTTTGGCCCAAATCGCCTTGGCGGCGCTGCACTCCGATTCAGGGGCCACTTTGCAAATCCGTTGCAACCACAGACGGGCTTCATCCGGGCGTTGGTTCAAGGCCAGAATCGATGCATATTTATGCAAAAACAAGGCCCCGGAAAACAATTCGGGGATGCTGCGTAGTTCATCCAGCTGCGCCTGACTGAGACCGCCTTTGGGTTCATACCGGGCAAACTCCACGAAGTCGTGCCATTGGGTCAACAACAGCACGTCCGGCGGGCCGATGGGCGCGACTTTGATACGTTGCCATTCAAAGCGCAGATTTTCATAGCTCGGTTCAACCCGAGAGTAGTCTCGAATAATCAACACCAGAAGTGCCGTTGCGGCCAACCAGAGAAGCCCTGCCGCCCAGCGCGCCACATACAAGACCGGTCTCGCGCGAAACCGCGTATTGAGCATGCCCATCACCAACCCCGCCGGCAACAAGAAATAGGCATAGTGCAAAGGCATTTCCAGCATGGCGTGGTTCCCCACCACAAGCAAAAACAGCAGCAGCACAGCATTTTCTGCCGACTGCACCGCACGGAAACACCGCCAAATCCACCCCACCAGACTGGCAGACACCAGCAAACCCAAAGGAATACCGCACCAAAGGACCAGGTCAAGAAACAGATTGTGCGCGTAGGAAAAAACATTGTGCAGTGGCGGATGCGCCGTGGCCACGGTCAATTGCGCCAATGCTGTCTGGTTCCAGCCATAGC
>JBASJO010000094.1:0-2130 GCA_049655365.1 Rhodoferax sp.
GTGTTGAACTGGTACAGCACCAGGCTCTGGCACTGCTGGTTAACCATCTGCTGCAGCTCGGGCGCGCGCACCACGCCTTTGGGCCGGGTCACAAATTCCCACACCTGCATGAAAGGGCCGAGCACGATGCGCAAGGTTCTGAAAAAGCTTCTGATGATAAATTTCATCGGGTGATCATAAACGTCCGGAAATGCAAAAACCTAGCCACGCCCCACGTAAGGCATTTGTGAAGCCATCACCGTGACCGACAGAATATTGGCCGACAGCGGCAGACTGGCCATGGTCATGAAGGTCTCCACCACCGCCGCGATGTCCATGCAGGGCTCGGGCTTGATGCTGCCGTCGGCCTGCGGCACACCCTGTGTCATCTGGGCGGTCATGTCCGAGGTGACGTTGCCGATATCGATCTGCCCCACGGCAATGCCAAAGGCGCGCCCGTCCAGCGCCGCAGCACGCGTCAGCCCGCTGATGGCGTGTTTGGTGGCGGCGTAGGCGATGGAACCGGGGCGCGGCACGTGGGCCGAGATCGAACCGTTGTTGATGATGCGCCCGCCCTGGGGCTGCTGCTCCTGCATCAGCTTGAAGGCATAGGACAGGGCATAAAAGGCACCATTCAGGTTGATGTCCACCGCGCGGCGCCAGTCGTCGCCCAACATGTCACCGGGCAGGGTGAAGGGCAGCGAAATACCGGCGTTGTTGAACAGCAGGTCGAGCCGGCCAAAACGTTCGCGGATTTGCGCAAACAGGGCTTTGACGTCTGTTTCCCGGGTCAAGTCGGCTGGGATGGCGTGGCCGTTGCCACTGTGTTCGCCCGCCAGGGCAATGGACGCCTGCAGCGCTTCCAGGCGGCGGCCGACAAACACCACTTGCCAACCGGCCTTGAGCAGCGCCAGTGCGCAAGCCCGGCCAATACCGGAACCAGCGCCGGTGACCAATGCGATTTTTTTCATGAAGCGAGCACCTCGGGGTTGAATGAAATTTGCACTTTGAGCGACTGGCGCTTGTCGAGCGCCAGCTCAAAGGCTTCCACGGCGCGATCGAGTGGCAGTACGCTGGTGATCACCGGTTTGCCGTTGATCAGGCCTTCGTTCAAAAACTGAACCGCCGTGGCAAATTCGGGGTGAAAGCGGAAGGTGCCACGCAGGTCGATCTCCTTGGCAACAATCTGGTTCATGGGCAGGCTGATGTCGCCGCCCAGGCCGACGGTGACCAGCACGCCACGCGGGGCGATCACATCGAGCGCACTGCGCAGCGCCGCCGGACTGCCCGAGGCCTCAAACACGGCATCGAACTGGCCTTTGTCCGCTTTGTATTGGTCCAGGCCGTCGGCCTGGGTCAGCAGGTTGATGGTCTCATTTGCGCCCATGTTGCGGGCACATTGCAGCGGCAGGTCGGCAATGTCAGCGGCCACAATAAGCGCCGCACCGGCACGGCGCAAGCCCCCGATCAGCAGCGAGCCGATGGGACCGCAGCCGGTCACCAGCACTTGTTTGCCGAGCACACCACCGGCGCGCTGGATGGCGTGCAGGCCCACCGACAAGGGCTCTGCCAGCGCCGCCTCGGACAGGCTCAGGTGGTCGGCAATCGGGTGCGCCTGGCTGGCATCGATGACCAGCTTTTCGCTGAAGCCGCCCTGAATGTGGGGGAAAGGCATGGCGCTGCCATAAAAGCGCATGTTCAGACAATGGTTGTGTTGCCCCAATTGGCAAAAGCGGCAGTGGCCGCAGGGCCGCGAGGGCGAAATGGCAATCCGCTGGCCAGGCTTGAAAGCCAACACCTGGGCGCCCACGGCATCGACCGTGCCCGAGAATTCGTGGCCGAGCGCCATCGGCTGCTTGATGCGCACGGTGCCAAAACCACCGTTCTGGTAGTAGTGCAGGTCCGAGCCACAAATGCCGCCATAGGCCACGCGCACCAGAAGTTGCTGGTCACCCAGCGCCGGCAGCTCGGTCGTTTCGATGCGCAGGTCTTTGGCGGCATGGCAGACAACGGTTTTCATGGCAGGGCTCTTTCAGTCAAAGTGAGGGTTTACAGGGTGGCAGTCACGCCGCCATCCACGTACAGGATGTGGCCATTGACAAAGCGCGAGGCGTCACTGGCCAAAAACACCACAGCACCGCCCAGGTCTTC
>JBASJO010000095.1:0-3499 GCA_049655365.1 Rhodoferax sp.
GTTGAAGCCGTAGCGCAGCACCACGTTGCCGAACACCATGATCACCATGGCAACCATGCACACCACGATCAGCAACTCAAGCAGTTTGAAGAAAAGACCAGTACTCTTTTGCAATGCAGGCTCCACAATCATTAATTCGTCACGCTCGCCCTGAGCAGGGAGGCGGGCATCATTAACAGAACAGACCGGGACATCATGTGCAGTGCCCCCGATCAATACGCGACGCGACAGCCCAGGCCCCGCTCTGCGGCCAGGCGCACGGCGAGATCGGCCACCACCAGATCCTGCAAGGCCACGCCGGTGCCATCGAACAGGGTGATTTCCTGTGCGTTGCGCCGCCCCCTGCATAGCCCCGCGATGACCGCGCCAAGGCTGCCGCGCAAGCTCTGCTCCGTGATCAGTCCGGCGTTAAAGGCGTGCTGGCATTCGCCGATGGTGATGGCCTGCGCCGCCTCATCGACGAACAAGGCGGCACTGGCCACCAGCGCCGCCTCCAGTTCCTGCTTGCCCTTGGTGTCGGCGCCCATGGCGCTGATATGGGTGCCGGGACGAACCCAGGATTTTTCCACCAAGGCACGCTGCGAGGGCGTCACGGTGATCAGGATGTCGGCGTTGGCCGCCACCGCCCGACAGTCGGTTTGCGGCGCATAGGCCAGCCCCAACTCGGCCACCGTGCGACCGAAGGTCACGAGATTTTCCGGGGACGGGTCCCACGCATGGACCGTGCGAATGGGGCGCACAGCCAGCGTGGCACGCAACTGGTAGGCTGACTGAACGCCGGTGCCGATGATGCCGAGCACGCTGCTTTCCGGACGTGACAGGTACTTGGTGGCGATGGCACTGGCCGCGCCGGTGCGCACCCCGGTCAGGTAGTTGGCGCTGACCAGGGCCGAGGCACGGCCCGTTTCCGGATCGAACAGCACGGTCGAGGACTGATGATTGGTCAAACCCTTGGCCAGGTTATGGGGCCAATAACCGCCCGCCTTGAGGCCAAGCAGGGGGGCACTGGTGTCACAGCCGGCCTTGACGCCATACACCGCATCCTGATAGCCCACCAACTCGCGCACGACCGGGTAGTTGCGGGCGAAGCCGCGCGCCATGGCGGCAAAAGATTTCTCGACGACGGCGATGGCGTCTTCCACGCTCACCAGGGCGCGCGCGTCCTGCTCAGAGATAACCAGCATGTTGTTTCCTTTTTGTCTTTACCAGCCGCTGAAACGCGGCCAGGTCGCAGTGATCTCGTGATCGGCTCCCAGCACCTTGTAGCTCGGGTACTGCGCTGCGGTGGGGCAGGCATGGTTGGGCAGGATCCGGACCTGGGTGCCGACCGGCAGATGCAGCGCCGGGTCCGTCTTGCCAGAGCGGTGCGCCATGATGCCGTGCTCCTGATTGGCGCCCACCAGAATGAAGTCGTCCAGCGGCCGTCCATCCAGGTCGCAAACCAGGCCATAGCCCTGGTCCACCGCCTGCTTGGCCGTGCCGCGGTCGCGCGACATGGCCATCCAGCCGGCATCGAGAATGGTCCAGCCTTTTTCGCGCTGGTGCCCGATCACCGTGGCCAGCACCGACAAGGCAATGTCGTCCACCCGGCAGACATTCAGGCCGGCCATCACGAGGTCGAAGAAGACAAACACGCCGGCCCGCACCTCCGTCACGCCCTCCAGCTGTTCGGCGAACAGCGCGGTCGGTGTCGAACCCACGCTGACCACCGGGCACGCCAGGCCGGCCGCGCGCAGGCGCTGCGCCGCATGGACGACCGCGGCCCGCTCCTGCTCGGCCATGGCGCGGATCGCCTCGACGGAAGCACAGTCGTAGGAGCTGCCGGCATGGGTCAGCACCCCTTTCACCACGATGCCGTTTTCCTCGAGGAAGCGACCAATTTCGACCAGTTCTTCCGCGTCGGGCGCCACGCCCGAACGGTGGCCATCCGAATCAACCTCGATCAGCACGTCGAAGCTACGCTGCGCGAGCTTGGCTCGTTCAACCAGCAGCCGCGCCGTCTCCATGCTGTCCAGCAGAATCGATAGCCGCACGCCCTTGTCCTGCAGGGCCATCACATGGTCCAGTTTATTGGGCGCAATGCAGACGGCATACAGGATGTCCTTGACACCGTGCGCCGCGAAGTAATCGGCCTCCAGCAGGGTGGAGACCGTGATCGGGCCTTCGGGTGTTTCCATGAATCGACGCGCCACGTCGATGCACTTGTTGGTCTTGACGTGCGGGCGAAATGAGACCCCGAGACGACGCATCTGACTGCGCATGCGCTCGATGTTGCGATCCATCCGGGCCTCATCAAGAATCAGCGCCGGTGTCTGCAATTGTTCCAGAATTTGTTTTGGCAGCTTAGTTCTCCGTTTCTTGCGTTTCACGTGCCAGCACCCGCCCGGGGCGAGCGCCGGTCGAGCGGCCATCGCGCCAGACCACGGCACCATTGACGATCACCGTGTCGATGCCGCGTGCCGGCGCAATCGGCTTTTCGTAGGTGGCGACCTCATCCACCGTGTCGGCATTGAACAGGGTCAAGTCGGCGTAAGCCCCTTCCTTGAGCACACCCCGGTCTTTCAGGCCAAAGTTCTTCGCCGTCAGCCCGGTCATCTTGTGCACGGCAGTCTCCAGCGGAAACAGCCCGAGCAGGCGGCCATAGTGGCCCAGCACGCGGGCAAAGCTGCCCCACAGGCGCGGATGCGGTGCCGAGTCATGCGGCAGGCCATCGGAGCCAATCATGGTCTGATCGAACTTCAGAATGCGCTGCACATCGGCTTCGTCCATGCGGAAGTAGATCGCGCCAGCGGGCAGCAGGCGCTGCACTGCCTCGTCCTGGGAGACCCCCATCTTTTGCGCGATGTCGGCCAGATCCTGGCCGGCATACTCGGGCAGGGCTTTCGACCAACTGACAATGACCCGTGTGGCAGTGGCCGCCCGGTCGGCGGACAGGATGGTGGAGCCGGCGGTGTAGGGATAGCAGTCCAGGCAGATCGGCTGCTTGGCCATGTTCTTTTCGATGAAGGACAGCGTCTCCTCGGAGCGACCGTAGTTCGCCTGCCCCACCAGCTTGTGGTGCGAGATCACCACCGGCACCCCGACCTCGCGGCCGATGCGAAAGCTTTCTTCCAGCGAGTCGATCACCCGGTCCGCCTCGTTGCGCATGTGGGTGCAATACAGGCCGTTGAATTCCTTGAGCGGACGGCAGATCTCGATCACCTCCTCGGTCGGTGCGGCAATCGACGGCTCGTAGAACAGGCCGGTGGACACGCCGATGGCGCCAGCGCCCATGGCCTCTTCGACGAGAGTGCGCATGGCCTCGATTTCAGCCGCAGTCGCGGGCTGCATCAGGTCATCCATGGTGGCCACGCGCAAGGTGGTGTGGCCCACCAGCATGGCGCAGTTGGTGGCCGCCGGCTGGGCCCGCAGCGCATCCAGGTAAGCGGCGAAACTGGGGAACCGGAACCACCCGCCCTCGTCGTCGAGCAGGTTCAGCGGCGGCGTGACAGGGTTGGGG
>JBASJO010000096.1:0-2241 GCA_049655365.1 Rhodoferax sp.
CGCTCGGACAGCATCACCATGGCGCAGCAGGGCGAGCCGCTCCAGCCTTTTTGCGGTGCGCTCACCAGCACGTCCACGCCAGTGGCTTCCATATCAACCCACATGGCGCCCGAGGCAATGCAGTCGAGCACAAACAGGCCACCCACTTCATGCACTGCATCGGCCACGGCTTTCAGGTAGTCGTCGGGCAGGATCATGCCGGCAGCGGTTTCCACATGCGGGGCAAACACCATTTCGGGCTTGTTGGCACGAATACTGGCCACCACCTCGTCAACCGGGCAGGGCACCCACGGCGCCTGCAAGTTGTCACCCACGCGGCGCGCCTTGAGCACGATGGATTCGCTCGGAATCTGGCCCATGTCAAAGATCTGCGTCCAGCGGTAGCTGAACCAGCCATTGCGGATCACCAGGGTCTTCTTGCCAGTGGCAAATTGCCGCGCCACCGCCTCCATGCCAAAGGTGCCGCTGCCCGGTACCAGTACCGCCGAAGGGGCGTGGTAGACCTCTTTCAAGATGCTGGAGATGTCTTTCATGACGCCTTGAAAGCGTTGCGACATGTGGTTCAGCGCGCGGTCGGTGTACACGACCGAAAACTCGAGCAGGCCATCAGGGTCGATGTTGGGAAGAAGTCCGGGCATGAAAAACGCTCCTGTGTAGGGTTTGGCAATGGCGTTTAGCTTAGCATGGTGGCTCCATGGTGACCATCCTGACAAGACCTGATCACACCGGGAACGCTACCGGATGCGCCATCTGAACCAGCCAGTCCAGAAAAATCTGCGTCGCAGGCGGATGGTCGCGGCCGTCGGGCCGCACCAGGTAATAAGCGCGCTGATTCGCCAAGGGTCGGTCGCAGGCCACCACCAACTCGCCGCGCGCCAGTTCCTTAGTGATCAGCAAGCGTGGCACCAGCGCCAGACCCATGCCATGCACGGCGGCGGCCACCGTCATGGAAAACAGCTCGAAACGCGCGCCTGCCAGTGCCTGCGGCGCGGCCACGCCCTGCGCCTCGAACCACTGGCGCCAGGCGTCGGGGCGGGTGCTTTGCTGCAGCAGCGACAGTTCGGTGAGTGCTTCAGGCGTCCCGCCGCCCTGCCCCGGCAGCAGGCTGGGGTGGCACACCGGCAACACCACTTCATCGAGCAGTTTGGTGGCCAGGGTGCCGGCCCATTGGCTGACCTGCTCGGGTGTGCCGGCAAACAGCGCGCAATCGAAGGGTGTGTCGGCAAACATGAAGGGACGGGTGCGGGTTTCGATGTGCACGGTGAGTTCGGGCTGCGCCTTTTTTAACTCAGGCAAGCGCGGAATCAGCCAGCGCGTGGCAAAGGTGGGCACAGCCGCCAGATGCAACACGCTGCCTCGCCCCTGCGTGCTCATCACGTCGAGGGTGTCCTGCTCCAGCGCCTGCAGGCGAAGGGCCACCTGCGCCGCGTAGTCGCGCCCGCGCTCGGTCAGCGTGACGCCATGCCGGGTGCGCTTGAACAGCGCCACGCCGACAAAGTCTTCGAGCGCGGTGAGTTGGCGTGACACCGCACCCTGGGTCAGCGCCAGTTCCTGGGCGGCACGGGTGTAGCTCTGATGGCGCGCCGCCGCCTCGAAGCAGGCCAGCGCCTGCAGGGACGGGATTTTTCTGCGCATGATGTGCGTAATGTACACATAAAGGCTGTTTTAAACCCACTTTTTATCAATTTCAAGTTCAACATATGAGTTTTACGCAAGTCAAAGTGAGAACAAGTCGTTTGCCAAAGGGCCAGCATGGGCGCTACCATTGACCCATTCAACACTCACTGGAGAACCCGCATGGCCCACGCAAGCTTCAACTGGCAAGACCCCTTTTTGCTCGACAGTCAACTCAGCGACGACGAGCGCATGATCAAGGAGGCCGCCGCCGCCTACTGCCAGGACAAGCTGCAGCCGCGCGTTATTCAAGCCTTCCGCATGGAGCAAACCGATGCTGCCATCTTCCGTGAAATGGGCGAGTTGGGCCTGCTCGGGCCCACCATCCCTGAAGCCTATGGCGGCCCCGGCCTCAACTACGTGGCCTACGGCCTGATTGCGCGCGAAGTCGAACGTGTGGACAGTGGCTACCGCTCGATGATGAGTGTGCAAAGCTCGCTGGTGATGGTGCCCATTTTTGAATTCGGCAACGAGGCCACCAAGCAAAAATACCTGCCCAAGCTGGCCACCGGCGAGTGGATCGGCTGCTTCGGCCTGACCGAACCCAACCACGGCTCGGACCCGGCC
>JBASJO010000097.1:0-11670 GCA_049655365.1 Rhodoferax sp.
TGGACCCGGAAGGTTCAGGGGGCTTTTATTTTGTCCGGGTTAATCTTCCGCTAATGCTGGCCTGCCAACATCAGCTGCATGACATTCATTCATGATTTTTCAAATCTGGCGCGCCGGCACCTTGAGCTGGTGCCGCTGATTGAGGAGGCGGGCCAGCAGGCCGCGATCGATTTCATCCGGCGTCGTTTCAGCCTGGCGCACCAGGCGCGGGTGTCGCACTTCATGCCGCAGCTGTTTGGTTTGCAGTCCGAGGACGGCAGCTTGCACGGTGCCGCCGGTTTCCGCCGGGCCGACAGTGGACCGCTGTTTCTGGAGCGCTACCTGGATGCCCCGATCGAGCGGGCCATATTTGAGCGCAGTGGCATTCAGGTGGATCGCCATCAGATCGTGGAGGTGGGCAACCTGGCGGCTTCCGGGCTGGGCACAGCCCGCACCCTGATCGTCAAGCTGACGCGCCAGCTGGCGCTGCAAGGTTTTCGCTGGGTGACTTTCACCGGCACCCAGGAAGTGCTCAACAGCTTTCACCGTCTTGGGCTGGCACCCCAATCCTTGGGTCTGGCCGACCCGGCGCGCATGGGCGAGTCGCTGGCCGACTGGGGAAGCTACTACGACAGCCAGCCCCAGGTGGTGTTTGGCGAGATTTTGCCGGCGCACCGGCAACTCGCTGAAGTGCAGCCAGCCGCAGACTTGTCCCGGTTCCACGCCACCTCACGAGGGCTGCAACATGCGGCCTGAACTCGGCGCTTTCTGGCAAGTCCTGGCGGCCCACGGCAGCCGGGTCGCCTTGTCCAACGGCAGCCGCACGCTGACTTATACCGAACTGCTGGTTGAAGTGCAGCAACGCATGGCCCAACTGGCCGAGCTCAAGGCGCAGCGCGTGGCGCTGTGCCTGGACAACAGCATCGGCTGGGTGCTGTGGGACCTGGCCTTGCTTTTTTCCGGACGCGTTTGCGTGCCGGTGCCGGACTTTTTTTCTGACAGTCAAAAAGTGCATGTGCTGGACAGCGCTGGCGTTGACACCCTGATCGGGGGCCCCTCGGCCCTGGCCGGCAGTTGCGGCTTTGTCGCCCGCGGCCCGGACATCGCGCAGCGCTCACTGACCGCGGTGCCGGTGCTGCCCGACGGCACCCGAAAAATCACCTACACCTCGGGCACCACCGGTCAGCCCAAGGGCGTTTGCCTGGATGCCGGGGTGCAACTGGCCGTGGCCCAAAGTCTGCTGCAGGCCACCGGCGCTTGCGCCTCTGATCGCCATCTGTGTGTGTTGCCGCTGGCCACCCTGCTGGAAAACATTGCCGGCATTTACACCCCGCTGCTGGCGGGGGCCCGCATTGAGCTGCGGGGCATGGCCGACATCGGGCTGCAAGGCGCCAGCGGTCTGGACTTGCCGCGTTTGCTGGGTCACGTGTTGACCATCGCGCCAAGCAGCCTGATTCTTGTGCCGCAGCTGCTGATGGCGCTGGTCAGTGCGGCCGAGCGCGGCATGGCCTTAGCCACCAGCCTGCGGTTCGTCGCGGTGGGCGGCGGCCGGGTCGCGCCGCAACTGCTGCAGCGTGCCGATGCCCTGGGCTTGCCGGTGTTCGAGGGTTATGGCTTGTCGGAATGTGCCTCGGTGGTCTGCCTCAATACGCCGCAACACCGACGCATCGGGGCAGTGGGTCGGCCCTTGCCGCACCTGCAGGTCAGCCTGGCATCGGACGGCGAAGTGCGGGTGCGCGGCGCGCGCATGCTCGGTTACCTGGGGGACGCCGCCCTGAAAGACGACTGGCTGGCCACCGGCGACCTGGGGCATTTCGAAGACGGTTTTCTGGTGCTGCACGGGCGCAAGAAGCACCAGTTCATTACCGCCTATGGCCGCAACGTGAACCCGGAATGGGTCGAAGCCGAGCTGACGCAACAAGCTTCCATCGCCCAGGCCTGGGTTCATGGCGAGGCGCTTCCCGGCAACCTTGCGGTGCTCGTGCTGCGTGATGCTGCGCTCAGTGACGCCGAACTCGGCGCTGCGGTGGCGCGCGTCAACGCTGCATTGCCGGACTATGCCCGGGTAGCGCATTGGCTGCGCGCTGACCAGGCGTTCAGTCCGGCCAATGGTCTGGCGACCGCCAACGGCCGCCTGCGCCGGGACGCGCTCTGGGCGCATTACGAGGGGCAATTTGCCGCCCCACCCGTCACCAACTCAAGCTGTTAACAACATGAAATTTTTCGATCAAATCCAGACCCAATCCACCAAGGAACGTGAGTACCTGCTGTCCGCCCCCATCATTGCGCAAGCCATCAACGGCCAGGTCAGCCTTGAACACTATGTCGCCTTCCTGACCCAGGCCTACCATCACGTCAAGCACACCGTGCCCTTGCTCATGGCCTGCGGCGCACGCTTGCCGGATCGCCTCGAATGGCTGCGCGCGGCCGTGGTCGAGTACATCGACGAGGAGTACGGCCATGACGAGTGGATCCTCAACGACATTGCCGCCTGCGGAGCCGACGCCGACGCGGTGCGTCGCAGTCTGCCGGCCCTGCCTACCGAGTTGATGGTGAGCTATGTGTATGACCGCATCGCCCGGCACAACCCGGTCAGCTTCTTTGGCATGGTCAATGTGCTGGAGGGCACCAGCATCGCCCTGGCCACCCGCGCGGCCGGCACGCTTCAGAGCAGCCTGGGGCTGCCGAACAAAGCTTTCAGCTACCTGGCTTCGCATGGCAGCCTCGACCTGGCGCACATCAAGACGTATGAAAACCTGAT
Source organism: Rhodoferax sp. (assembly GCA_049655365.1). Lineage (GTDB taxonomy): Bacteria > Pseudomonadota > Gammaproteobacteria > Burkholderiales > Burkholderiaceae_C > Rhodoferax. Next base: position 2,741 of record JBASJO010000097.1, read on the forward strand.
GAACCAACTCGACCAGGAAGACGACAAGACGGCCGTGGTGCACACCGCCCGGGTCGTCTACCGCCTCTATGGTGACATGTTCCGCACGCTGTCCGTGTCACACTGAAAGGCCCGTCATGCAATTGAATACCTCCCGCTTTTTGATGACAGGCGCCAGTGGCGGCATTGGTCAGGCCATGGTGGCGCAGCTTTGCGCCGGTGGCGCCAAGTTACTGCTGGTGGGCCGGCAAGGCGCGGCGTTGCAGGCGTTGGCGCAAAAGTTTCCGGGCCAGATTCAGCTGATTTTTGTCGACCTGCGCGAACGGCAGGGTCGCGACGCCGTGCTGGCGGCGGCCCGCGATTTTGGTGACTTGAATGGCCTGATCAACCTGGCCGGGGTCAACCAGTTCGCCCTGCTTGAACACCAGGACGACGAGGCCATCACCGACATGGTGGCCATCAATGTCACGGCCACCCTGCAACTGACCCGCCGCGTGTTGCCGTTGCTGCAGCAACAAAAGGGCGCCATGATTGTGAATGTCGGTTCTACCTTTGGCTCGATCGGCTACCCGGGTTTTGCCGCTTATTGCGCCACCAAATTCGCGCTGCGGGGTTTTACCGAGGCCTTGCGCCGCGAGCTGGCCGACACGCATGTGAAAGTGCTTTATGTGGCGCCGCGCGCCACCCAGACCAGCATGAACGCCGCCGCGGTGGTAGAACTCAACCGCCAGCTCAAGGTCAGCATGGACGACCCGCTGGCGGTGGCGCGCCAGATCGTGCGGGCCATTGAGCGCGAGCGCGAAGAGCTGTACCTCGGCTGGCCTGAAAAACTTTTCGTGCGTCTCAACAGCCTGTTGCCGCGCATGGTCGATCAGGCGCTGCGCAAGCAGTTGCCGCTGATCCAGCGCTTCGCCCGTATCAAACCCTAAGCTCAAGGAAACCATCATGAAATTAAGCCACCGTCTTCTTCTGTCCCTGTTAGCCCTGGGCAGCCTGCCGGCGCTGGCGCTCAGTGACGCCAGCCGCACCAGGCTTGAACACATCCAGAGCCGCTGGGCCGAGGTCAACTACCAGCTCCCGGCCAAACAGCGCGAAAGCGCCTTTGCCGACCTGGCGCAACTCGCGGCCAGTGCCGTGAGCGCTGAGCCCGCGGCCGCCGAACTGCGGGTCTGGCACGGCATTGTGCTGGGCACGTATGCGGGCGCCAAAGGGGGCTTGGGCGCGCTTGACTTGGTCAAGCAGGCCAAGGCCGAGCTGGAGCAGGCCATTGCGCTGGATGCCAAGGTGCTTGGCGGTTCGGCCTACACCAGCCTGGGCAGCCTGTACTACCAGGTGCCGGGTTGGCCTCTGGGCTTTGGTGACGACGCCAAGGCCGAGGCCCTGCTCAAGCAGGCACTCGCGCTCAATCCCAATGGCATCGACCCCAATTATTTCTATGGCGACTTTCTGTTGCGCCAGAAGCGGTATAAAGAGGCCAAGACCTTCCTGGATAACACCCTGACCGCAGCCGACCGGCCCGGCCGGGCCATTGCCGACGAAGGTCGTCGCGCCGAAACTCGTGCACTGCTCAAGGTGGTTCAGGAAAAGCTCTAAAGTCCCTTCATAGAACGGAATCGCATGCGCATTTTGCTGGTGGAAGATGACATCGCCCTGGGCGAGGGCATCCGCATCGCCCTCAAGCCCGAGGGCTACACCGTGGACTGGCTGCAGGACGGCGTGAGCGCCTTGCACGCCTTGACGCACGAGAACTTCGATCTGGCGGTGCTGGACCTCGGACTGCCCCGCATGGAAGGTCTGGACGTACTCAAGGCGCTGCGTTCTGCCCACAATCCGATTCCGGTGCTGGTGCTCACCGCGCGTGACAGCACCAGCGACCGCATTGCCGGACTCGACGCCGGCGCCGACGATTATCTGGTCAAACCCTTTGATGTGGACGAACTGCAGGCCCGCATGCGGGCCCTGTTGCGGCGCAGCTTTCAGCGCTCCCAGCCGCTCATCGTCCATGGCGAGGTCAGCCTGGACCCGGCCAGCCACGAGGTGTCTTATCAAGGGCAGCCGGTGGTGTTGCAACGCAAGGAGTACCTGCTGCTGCACCAGATGCTGTGCCAGCCGGGCAAGGTGCACACGCGTGACAAGCTGGTGCAGGTGCTTTACGGCTGGGACGAGGAGGTGGAGAGCAATGCGCTGGATGTGCACATTCACCACCTGCGCAAGAAGTTGCACCCCGACCTGATTCGCACCGTGCGCGGTGTGGGCTACATCGTGGACAAGGCGGCATGAACTCGATCCGCCGGCGCACCCTGTTGCTGGTGCTGGGCTTGCTGGGGCTGACCCTGTCGCTCATTTCCTATTGGAGCTACAGCGACGCCCGCCATGAAGTCGAAGAAGTGTTCGACGCCGAGTTGCTGCAAACCGCGCGACTGGTGGCTGGCTTGGTGGGGCGCGACATGCCCAGTGCAGAACGGCAAGCGTTGCAGGCCACCCTGGACGAGGCCATCAGTGGCCAGGACACGGTGGGTCAGGCGGGGGTTGAAGCACACCAGTACGAAGGCAAACTGGGTTTGCTGGTGATGGACGGGCAGGGTGCTGCGCTGCTGCATTCGGCCAGTTCACCGGTGAGCGCTTTTGACCAGTTGCCATTGGCGCAGTTCAGGGCGGCAGCGCCCCCCCTTTCGGCCGTGGGGGCCGCGGTGCCGTCCCTGGCTGGCGTTTCAGCGGGCTTTCATGATGCCGAGCTGAGCCAGCATGCCTGGCGCCTGTTTTTGCTGCACGACCGCGCCGATGACCTCTGGATCCTGGTGGGCGAACGCGCCGACGTGCGCGGCGAGCTGGCGGCCAAGATTGCGCTGCGCAGCCTGGTGCCCGACCTGTTGGGCCTGCCGCTGGTGGCGCTGCTGGTCTGGCTGGCCGTGGGCTGGGGCCTGAGCCCGTTGGAAAGCATGGTGCGCTTGCTGAAATCTCGGGCACCCGACAGCCTGTCGCCGCTGGTGGTGGGGCCGGTGCCCATCGAGCTGGAGGCCATGGTGGCGTCCATCAACCGGCTGATGGTGCAGGCCAACGAATTGCTGGCCCGGGAAAGGCGTTTCCTGGCCTACGCCGCGCACGAGTTGCGCACACCGCTCACGGTGCTGCGCATCCAGGCCCATAACGCGGCCCATGCACCCGATGCCGCCGACCGTGGCGTGGCACTGAAACAGCTCGACAGCAGTGTGTTGCGCGCCACCCGCGTGGTGGAACAACTGCTGACGCTGGCGCGCTTGGAGCCCGGCGCGGCTGAACTCGACCTGCAGCCCATCAACATGCTGGTGCGGGTACGCGAACAACTCGCCGAATTGACGCCGCTGGCGCTGGGGCGCCAACAGGAGCTGACGCTGGAGGCGTCCGGACCGGACGACTGGCAATTGCTGGTGGACGCGCACTGCCTGGATGTGCTGCTGCAGAACCTGGTCAGCAATGCTGTCCAGCACACGCCCGAGGGCGGTCAGGTGGTGGTGTGTCTGCAAGCCGAGCCCGATGCGGTGACCCTGTGCGTGCAAGACAGCGGACCCGGCGTGCCGGCCGGGCAGCACAGCCAGGTCTTCGAGCCTTTCTTTCGTCAGGGACCGGCACAGGGGGCCGGGCTTGGCCTGGCCATTGTGGCGCGCATTGTTGAGTTGCACGCGGCACGCATCACCCTGGGTGACAGCCCGCAGGGCGGCTTGCAGGTGTGTGTGCGCTGGCCCAGAGGGCGCACCGTGGCGCCCTGACGGGCCAGGCTTCAGCGGTGCGACAGCCAGAAACCGGGGCGGGCGTACTGTTCTTTCAGGTAGTCCACCCACAGCCGAACCCGCAGTGGCAAATGCTTGCGCTGTGGAAACACGGCATAAATACCGTTGGGTGGCGCGGCAAAATCTTCCAGTACCGGCACCAGGGCGCCTGAGGCAATCTCGGCCTGCACTTCCCAGGTGCTGCGCCAGGCAATGCCGTAGCCGGCCAGACACCAGTTGAACAGCACCTCGCCATCCGAGCAACTCATCGGGCCACCGGGTTTGAGGTGGATCACCTCCAGGCCGCTTTTTTGCGGCACGGAAAAAGCCCAGCCCCGGTTTTGCGAGGCTTCGCTGGACAGCGTCAGACAGTCAAAGCGGGTCAGGTCATGCGGATGCTGCGGCGTGCCATGGTGTTTGAGGTAGCCCGGCGTGGCCACGCACAGGCGGCGGTTGTCGGCCAGTCGCACGCTCACCAGCGACGAGTCGGGCATTTCGCCGACACGCACGGCACAGTCAAAACCTTCGCCTGCCAGATCCGTCACGCGGTCGCTCAGGTTCAGGGAAATGCTCACCTCCGGGTGGGCCTCGCGAAAGCGCGGCACCAGCGGCGCCACATGGCGGCGGCCAAAACCGGCCGGCGCGGTCAGGCTCAAATGGCCGTTGGCCTTGAGGCCGCCCGCCGAGACACTGGCCTCGGCATTGGCCAGGTCGGCCAGCAGACGCTGGCAGTCTTCCAGAAAGGCGCCGCCCTCATGCGTCAGACTGACCCGCCGGGTGGTGCGCACCAGCAGCTTGACGCCCAGGCGCTCTTCCAGCGCGTCAAGCCGACGCCCGATGATGGCCGGCGCCACGCCTTCAGCCTTGGCGGCAGCCGTCAGGCCGCCGCGCGTTGCCACGGCCACAAAGGTTTCGAGTTGTTTGAGCTTGCTCATGGTTGGGTGCGGAAGCCGGAATGGCCCCATCGCAAGGCTCTATGTTAACGGGCATCCGTTTGGAAATCGCGACGCGCCTTGAGTTCAGGCGTAGCGCTTGCTGCGCAGGTTGTTTTTCATTTCACGCAACAGCGGCTGCAGCTTGTCGCTGCCAATGCGCAGCGCCATGCAGGTGGCCAGGATGTCGATGATCATCAGGTGCAGCAGGCGCGACACCATCGGGCTGTAGCGGTCATAGCCCTCCGGGTGGTCGGCCACCACGTGGATGTCGCCCGCCGAAGCGAGCGGCGAGCCACTGGCTGTGATGACGATGGTGGTGGCGCCGTTCTTGCGCGCGATGTCGCAGGCGTCCATCAGGTCGCGCGTGCGCCCCGAATTGGAGATCACCAGCACGCAGTCACCCGCTTGCAGCAAGGAGGCGCTCATCACCTGCATGTGGCCGTCGCTGTAGGCCACACCGTTGATGCCGAGCCGGAAAAACTTGTGCTGAGCATCCTGCGCCACGACACCTGAGTTGCCCACCCCGAAAAACTCGATGCGGCGACCGGCATGGTAGGCCTTCAGCAGGGCCTCGACCGCCTTCTCAATGGCGCTGGCAGAGGCGTCGTTGCGGTATTTCAGAAAGGCCGCCACGGTGTTGTCGATCACCTTGACCATGACATCGCTGGTCTTGTCGTCGACGTCCACACTGCGGTGGATGAAGGGCACGCCTTCGCTGACGTTGCCGGCCAGCTTGAGCTTGAAATCGCTCAGTCCGTCATAACCCACGCTGCGGCAAAAACGCACCACCGTGGGTTTGCTCACATGGGCACGATCGGCCAGTTCTCTCACCGGCAGCAGGGCAAAGCTGCGCGGGTCGCTGAGCACCAGCTTGGCCACGCGCTGCTCGGCGGGCGCCAGTGAGGGCAGGCAGGCTTTGATTCGGTCTAGCATTCTTCGCTCCAGCAAAAACCGTCGCGGGCAATCATGGCGCTGGTGGCGCTCGGCCCCCAAGTGCCGGCGGCGTAGGGGCGCGGACCGAGGGCGTCGGCCTGCCAGTGGGTCAGCATCGGCTCGACCCAGCGCCAGGCTTCCTCCTGTTCGTCGCTGCGCACAAACAGGTTCAGGCGGCCGTCGATCACGTCGAGCAGCAAGCGCTCGTAGGCGCCCACGCGCTCGCCACCGAAACGCTTGTCAAAGTCCAGGTCCAGTTGCACCGGTGCCAGCGTGTTGGAAGTCTTGCGGTTGTCCTGGCCCTGGGCCAGCAGGTGCAGCTCCAGCCCGTCCTTGGGTTGCAGGTTGATCACCAGCCGGTTGGCCAGGTCGATTTGCGAGTTGAAAATGGCGTGCGGTGTGGGCCTGAAGTTGACCACGATGCGCGCATCGCGTCCGGCCAGGCGCTTGCCGGTGCGGATGTAAAACGGCACGCCGGCCCAGCGCCAGTTCGATATTTCCGTGCGCAGCGCGACAAAGGTCTCGGTGTGGCTGGCCGGACTGACACCGAGTTCTTCGCGGTAGCCGGGCACCGCCACGCCGCCGATGGCGCCAGCGCCGTACTGGCCGCGAATCACATCCTGCGCCAGGGTCTCGGGGGTCCAGGGTTTCAGCGATCGCAACACCTTGAGCTTCTCGTCGCGAATGGCATCGGCGTGCGAGTTGATCGGCGGCTCCATGCCGATGGCGCACAGCAGTTGCAGCGCGTGGTTTTGCACCATGTCGCGCAACGCGCCGGTGGTCTCGTAAAAGGCCCCGCGCTTTTCCACGCCCAGTTCCTCGGCAATGGTGATCTGGATGTTGGCAATGTGCTCACGCCGCCACAAGGGCTCGAAAAGCGCGTTGCCAAAGCGCAGCGCAAACAGGTTTTGCACGGCCGGCTTGCCCAGGTAATGGTCAATGCGAAAGACCTGGTTTTCGCTGAACACCTGGCGCACGCTGTGGTTGATGGCGCGGTTGCTGGCGAGGTCGTGGCCCAGCGGTTTTTCCAGCACCACGCGGGTTTGCGGCGTGTTCAGCCCCGCCGCAGCCAGTTGCTCGACGATGGTGGTGAACAGCGCGGGCGCCGTGGCCAGGTACATCACCACGGTGTCGGCCGGGCGCTGTGCCAGCTTGGTCGCCAGGTAGGCGTAGTGCGCGGGTTGGGACAAGTCCATGCTGACAAATTCGAGCAATTGGGAAAAGCGTTCGAATTCGGCTGGGCTCGGCCGTTTGGCCAGGTCCACTTGGTCAAAGCGGCTCAGGATGAGTGCCCGGTAACGCTCGTCACTGAGGTCGTCACGGCCGACACCGATGATGCGGGCTCCGTCCGGCAGCGTGCCGTGCTTGAAGGCCTGGAACAGTGCGGGCATCAATTTGCGCCAGGACAGGTCGCCGGTACCACCAAAAAGGACAAGGTCAAAACTCATGTGAAAAATCAGACGTGGGTTGAGGGATGGGTGCGAAAATTGACACCGTAATGTAACTTGGTTTCATCAATTTCATAAAATCATGTAACTATTCGGTGCCGTCACAGCCCTTTGTCGCCGGATAATGTGTGCATGAACCAACTTGATGCCCTCAAACAATTCACCACCGTGGTCGCTGACACTGGCGACTTCCGGCAAATTGAAGCCTTCCAACCCACTGACGCCACCACCAACCCGTCGCTGATCCTGAAAGCGGTGCAAAAGCCCGAGTACCGTTCGCTGCTCAATGAGACCGTGGCCGAGTACCGCGGCCGCGCCCTCGACGAGATCACCGACCGGCTGCTGGTGCGTTTTGGCTGCGAGATTTTGTCGCTCATCCCGGGGCGCGTCTCCACCGAGGTCGACGCCCGTCTGAGCTTCGATGCCAACGCCACCTACACCCGCGCGGAGCGGCTGATCGAGCTGTACCAGGCGCAGGGCATTCACATCGACCGGGTCTTGATCAAGGTGGCCGCCACCTGGGAAGGCATTCAGGCCGCGACGCGGTTGGAGCAGCGCGGCATTCACACCAACCTGACCTTGCTGTTTTCGTTCTGCCAGGCCGTGGCCTGCGGCCAGGCCAAGGTACAACTGATCTCGCCCTTTGTCGGGCGCATCTACGACTGGTACAAAAAATCTGCGGGTGCGGCCTGGGTCGAGGCCGACCATGCGGGTGCCAACGACCCCGGTGTGCAGTCGGTGACGCAAATCTTCAACTATTACAAAAAGCATGGCATTGCCACCGAGGTCATGGGTGCAAGCTTTCGCAACGTCGGTCAGATCACTGCGCTGGCCGGCTGCGACCTGCTGACCATCAGCCCGGACCTGCTGGCGCAATTGGCGGACAGCAAGGCGCCGCTTTCCCGCGCGCTGGATGCCCAGGCCGCCCAGGCGCTCGACCTGCCGCGTGTGAGCTACGACGAAGCCGGTTTCCGTTTTGCCTTGAACCAGGATGCCATGGGCACCGAAAAGCTGGCCGAGGGTATTCGCGCGTTTTGTGCCGATGCCGGCAAGCTCGATCAGATGCTGCTGGCTGCATGAAGTCCGCACTGCAGAGACCCGGCTTTTAACCCATGAGGTGATGATGAACCGTACCCGTTGTGACCGCACCCCTGCCTGGGGCCAACTGAAAAAGGCGTTTGAGGCCACTGGCCGTAGCTTCGATGTGCGCCAGGCGTTTGCCGCCGACTCCGCGCGCTTCGAGGCTTTCAGTCAAAGTGCACCCCACGTCTTTGCAGATCTGTCCAAGAATCGGATCGACGCAGCAACCGAAGCCCTGTTGCTGGAACTGGCGCAGCAAACCGGGCTGGGGGCGCACCGCGATGCCATGTTTGCCGGTGAAGCCATCAACAACACCGAGCAGCGCGCCGTGATGCATTGGCTGCTGAGAACGCCGCCGCTGGACCCTGCCATGCCGGCGCAGTCGGTGCACCGGCACATGGCCGAGACGCTGCACGAGGTGCACACCACGCTCGACGCCATGCTGGCGTTTGCAGAAAAGGTGCGCGCCGATGAAGCCATCACCGACATTGTCAATATCGGCATTGGCGGCTCCGACCTGGGGCCGCAAATGGCGGTGCTGGCGCTCGATGAATTTGTGCTGCCGGGCAAACGCTTTCACTTTGTCTCGAATGTCGACGGGCATGAACTCAACGCCGTGCTGAAAAAGCTCAAGCCTGAGAGCACGCTGTTTTTGGTGGCTAGCAAAACCTTCACCACCATCGAGACCATGACCAATGCGCAATCGGCCAAGAGCTGGTTCGAGGCGCATGGCGGCACCGACATCGCCCGGCATTTTGCCGCGCTCACCACCCATGTGGCGGCCGCCCGGGCCTTTGGCATCAGCACCA
>JBASJO010000098.1:0-1614 GCA_049655365.1 Rhodoferax sp.
AACCCTGTGTTTGGGCCTGTTGCAACCCTGCTTGCAGGGCAGACAGCGGCATGCCGGTGCGCTCGGCAAACAGACCGATATCGAAGCCACCGGCCAGTCGCAGCGCGTTGAGCATGAACTCGAAGGGCAGCTCGGCGCGTTTGATGTCGCTGTCCTGCACCACGCACTGCCCGGCCAGCGCCTGGGTCATGTACAACTCCGGGTTGCGGGCGCGCACCTGGCGCACCACCCGGTGGGCAAAACTGAGCTTGCTGTGGGCGCCGGCGCCCAGGCCCAGGTAGTCGCCAAACTGCCAGTAGTTCAGGTTATGCACACTGGCATGGCCGGGCCGCGCGTAGGCCGACACCTCGTAGCGCTCCAGGCCTGCCGCGCCGGTCAGGTCGGTGATGAGGTCGAGCATGTCGGCGGCCAGATCGTCCTCTACGGCGGGCGGCGGGAACTTGGCGAAGTAAGTGTTGGGCTCGATGGTGAGATGGTAAATCGACAGGTGGCGGGGGGCCAGCGTCAGCGCGGTCGTTACATCGGCGCGCAACTGCGCAAGCGTCTGGCCCGGCAGGGCGTACATCAAGTCGAGGTTGAAGGTGTCAAACGCCTGCGCCGCCTCTTCCACCGCTGCGATGGCCTGGGCGCGGTCATGGACCCGGCCCAGCGCGCGCAAAAAATCGTCGTTGAAGCTTTGCACCCCCACCGACAGGCGCGTGACGCCGGCCGCGCGGTAGGCCTTGAAGCGGTCTTTCTCGAAGGTGCCGGGGTTGGCTTCCAGCGTGATCTCGGCGTTTGGGGCCAGTCGCAATCTGGCCCGGATACCGGCCAGCAACTGGTCGATGGCTTGCGGCGAGAACAGGCTGGGCGTGCCCCCACCCATGAACACGGTTTGCACGCTGCGGCCCCAGATGAGCGGCAACGCGGCTTCCAGGTCGGCCATCAGGGCGTCGATGTAGCGCTGCTCGGGCAGCTCGGCAGCCCGCATTTCATGCGAGTTGAAGTCGCAATAAGGGCATTTTTTAAGGCACCAGGGCAGGTGGATATACAGCGATAGGGGTGGCAGGCTGCCAAGTTGCAGCGTGCCGGGGCGCATGTAGTGCTGGATGTCGCGTGTTGTGACGGGCGCATCCGTGGAAGTGGTTTCTTGGTGGATCGGGATCATGGCGTGGCTGTGAGATAGCAGGGTTCAAGGCGTTTGGTGTGCGTGCCGCGCAGCAGCCCGATGGGCCCGCCCCGCGGGTTTGGGTGTCAAGGTTTCCGGTACCTTAACCCTCACAACCACCGCTCACGCATCAGCGCCACCATGGCCGCCGCGGCCCGACCCCGGTGACTGTTGGCATTTTTCACTTCGACCGGCAGCTGGGCAAAGGTCTTGTCAAACTCGGGGATGAACATCACCGGGTCAAAACCAAAACCGTTGGAACCCATGGGCTCACGGGCAATCTCACCCACCACCCGGCCCACCGCCACCAGCGGTTCCGGGTCATCGGCCGAGCGCAGCGCCACCAGCGTGCTGACCATCGCCGCACGCCGGTTAGCCACGCCCTGCATCTGCTCCAGCAAGGCCCGAACATTGTTGTCGTCGCTCTTGGGGTAGCCGAATTGGGTGGCATAAAAAGCGGTTTGCAC
>JBASJO010000099.1:0-5804 GCA_049655365.1 Rhodoferax sp.
ATGATCGATATCCTCTGCACTCAAGCCCGGCCCGGTGTCCTCGACCTCGATGTGGGCCATCTCGACGGCATAGCGCAGGCGTAACACCACCTGCCCGCTGGAAGTGAACTTGATGGCGTTGCCCAGCAGGTTCAGCAAAATCTGGCGCACCCGTTTCTCGTCCGCCCGCACCACGGCGGGCAAGGTGCCCTGCACCTGGAAGACAAAGCGCAGTCCCTTGCGCTCGGCCTCAAGCGCAAACATGTCGGCCAGGTCCTGCATGAAGTCGGCAAACGCCAGCGGCCGGGGACTCAGCGTGAGCCGGCCCGACTCGATGTGCGCCAGGTCCAGCGTGCCCTCGATGAGCGAGAGCAGATGCTCGCCGCCGCGCTTGATCACGGCCACAGCCTGCTGGCGGTGCGGTGGAATGCCGGTGTCCTGCCCCATCAGCTGCGCATAGCCCAAAATGCTGTTGAGAGGAGTGCGCAGTTCGTGGCTGATGGCGCTGATGTAGCGGCTTTTGGCCTGATTGGCGCGCTCGGCCGCCTGTTTGGCCTGCTGCAGGGCGGCATCGGTCTGGCGGTGCAGGTCAATTTCGCGTTGCAACAGGCTGGTTTGCCGATTCGATTCGTCCTGCGCCACCCGACGACTCTGGTGCGCCAGCACCACCCACCAGGCCACCAACCCGGCGATCAGCAGCAAAGCCATGTAGGCCTTGATAAAGCCCGAACGCAGCGCATCCTGACCCGTTTGCAGCAAGGGTGCATCAAAGACCGACCGCGCCAGCGCGCCCGTTTCGTGGTGATAAAGCAGGCCGAACACCACCCCCAGCAGCGGCGCAATCACCAGCATCAAAAGCAGGAAGAAGCCCAGGCCCTTGTCCAGCAACGCCCAGCTGTGCCGGGGCAATAACCAGCGCAGCGTAGCCGTCCACTGGGTGGCCAGACTGGCATGCGGTTTGCACAGGTCGCCACAACGGGCGTCGAGCGTGCAGCACAGCGAGCAGATCGGCCCCTGGTAAGCCAGGCAATGCGCCATGTCGGGCCCCTCGTAGTCGCGCTCGCAAATCACGCAGCGCTGCAGGCGCAGGTGTGCGTCCGGATCTGCGCCTGGCAAACCCATGGCATCACGCGCCAGGTAATACTTGCCCCGGGTGGCCCATGCAATCAGGGGAGAGGTGATCAAGGCGGTGGCCAGCGCGATCAGCGCCGAAAACGCCTGAGCCAGCGGCCCAAAAAATCCCAGGTGAGCCGTGACCGACAGGATTGAGGCCAACGCCATGGCGCCCACGCCCACCGGGTTGATGTCGTACAGGTAGGCCCGCTTGAACTCGATGCCCTTGGGGCTCAGACCCAGCGGCTTGTTGATGACCAGGTCGGCCACCACCGCCATCATCCAGGCAATGGCAATGTTGGAATACAGCCCGAGCACGTCGCCCAGGGCGGCAAACACGTTCATTTCCATCAGCATGAAGGCGATCAGTGTGTTGAACACCACCCACACCACGCGCCCGGGGTGGCTGTGCGTCAGGCGCGAGAAAAAGTTGCTCCAGGCCAGCGAGCCGGCGTAGGCGTTGGTGACATTGATCTTGACCTGCGACACCACCACAAACAAGGCCGTGGCCGCCACCGCCCAGCCGTAATGCGGAAACACATACTCGTAGGCCGCCAGGTACATCTGGTTCGGATCGACCGCGCGCTCCAGCGGCACCGCGTGGCTGATGGCCAGGTAGGCCAGCAAGGCGCCACCCAGCATTTTGAGTACCCCCAACATCACCCAGCCCGGCCCGCCCATCAGCACACTGAACCACCACTGCTTGCGGTTGGCCGGCGTCAGCGCGGGCATGAAACGCAGGTAGTCGGCCTGCTCACCCATTTGCGTCATCAGTGCCACCCCCACCGTCAGGGCTGCACCAAACAGGGGCAGACTGAATCCCTCCGACTGACCCTTGTCACCAACATAGTGCACCACACCCGCAAACGCCGTGGGCTCGCGCCACAGCACAAAGGCAAAGGGCAACAGCCACATCACCAACCACAGCGGCTGCGTCCAGACCTGCAGCCGGCTGATGGTGGACACGCCGTGCGTCACCAGCGGAATCACCAGCAGCGCGCAAATCAGATAGCCCCAGCGCGGTGGAATGTCGAGCGCCAGCTCCAGCGCATAAGCCATGACGGCGGCTTCGAGCGCAAAAAAGATGAAGGTGAACGAGGCATAAATCAGCGAGGTCAGCGTCGAGCCGATGTAGCCAAAACCGGCCCCGCGCGTGAGCAAGTCCATGTCGACACCGTATTTGGCGGCGTAGATGCTGATCGGCAAACCCGCCAGAAAAATGATCAGCCCGGTCGCCAGAATCGCCCACAAGGCGTTGACAAAGCCATATTGCACCAGCAGCGTCGCACCCACCGCCTCCAAGATCAAAAAGGCAGCGGCGCCACCCAGCGCGGTTTGCGCCACCCGCCACGGCGACCACTGGCGAAAGCCCTGCGGCGTGAAACGCAGGGCATAGTCCTCCAGCGTTTCGCTGGCCACCCAGGCGTTGTAGTCCCGGCGCACCAAAGTGATGCGCTGCGACGGCGCATCTTGATGGATGGAACTGGATGGAGGCTGGGCTTGTGAAGTCACACCACAACGGTGCAGTATTCATGCCATGCCAGCCAGCAGCGTTTAGCAGCGTGCGTTGGGTGTCCGACGCAGCGTGGACTTGGGGTTTTACCAAATCAAGGAGGAGGAGCGGACGCAGTCCGATCCGGGGGACATTCGCGGAGTTGGATACCCAATGCGCGCTGCGGGTTAAAACAAGCATTTCAGGCACGGCTTTTGCATTATTGAAATCATGGAACTTACCCCCCGAGAGAAAGACAAACTCCTGCTGTTCACCGCCGGCCTGCTGGCCGAACGCCGAAAAGCACGTGGCCTCCAACTCAACTACCCCGAAGCCGTGGCGCTGATCAGCTGCGCCGTGATGGAAGGCGCCCGCGACGGCCAGACCGTGGCGCAACTCATGAGTTTTGGCCGTACCATCCTGACACGCGCCGACGTCATGGACGGCATCGCCGACATGATTCCCGACATCCAGGTCGAGGCCACCTTCCCCGATGGCACCAAACTGGTCACAGTCCACCAACCCATTGTTTGAGGCAGCCAAATGAAAAAACTTCAACATCTTTCAGCCTTGGCCTTGCTGAGCACCTCCAGCCTGGCATTTGCGCACGACAACCATGGCCTGCATGGCAGCCACTGGCATGCCACCGATGTGTTGGGCTTTGTGGCCCTGGGCGCGGCGATTGCCGTGGCACTGTGGCTTTCGCGCGGCGGCAGGTAAGGCGGCAGATCATGATTCCTGGCGAACTCTTTCCCGACGGCCCAGAGCATGTGCTGAACCCCGGACGGCGCACCCAGACGCTGGTGGTGGTGAATGCGTCCGAGCGCCCGATTCAGGTCGGCTCGCACTACCACTTTGCCGAGACCAACGGTGCGCTGGGCTTTGACCGGCTTGCGGCGCAAGGCATGCGATTGAACATTCCGTCGGGCTCGGCGGTGCGTTTTGAACCCGGCCAGCAGCGCACGGTCGAGCTGGTGGACTATGCCGGCGACCGCGTCGTTTACGGCTTTCGCGGCCTGACCCAAGGCCCACTTTAGAAAGTACACACATGGCAACGCTGGGACGACGCGCTTACGCAGAAATATTTGGCCCCACCGTGGGCGACCGGGTGCGCCTGGCCGACACCAACCTGGTCATCGAGGTCGAAGACGACCTGACCTTGCGCGCCGGCGGCTACGGCGAAGAAGTCAAGTTCGGCGGTGGCAAGACCATCCGCGACGGCATGGCCCAGTCGCAGCGCAGCCGGACTGAAGGTGCTGTCGACACGGTCATGACCAACGCCCTGATCATCGACCACTGGGGCATCATCAAGGCCGACATCGGCCTCAAGGACAGCCGCATCGTGGCCATTGGCAAAGCCGGCAACCCCGACACCCAGCCGGGCGTGGACATCGTCATTGGCCCAGGCACTGAAGTTATCAGCTGCGAAGGCGCCATCGTCACCGCCGGCGGCTTTGACAGCCACATCCATTTCATTTGCCCGCAATTGATCGAAGAGGCCTTGAGCAGCGGCATCACCACCATGACCGGCGGCGGCACCGGCCCCGCCACCGGCACCTTTGCCACCACCTGCACACCCGGCCCGTGGCACATCGAGCGCATGCTGCAGGCCGCCGACGCCTTTGCCATGAACCTGGGCTTTCTGGGCAAGGGCAATGCCAGCCTGCCGCAAGCGCTGCACGAGCAGATCAACGCCGGCGCCATCGGCCTCAAGCTGCATGAAGACTGGGGCACCACGCCGGCGGCCATCGACAACTGCCTGAACGTGGCCGAGGCCACCGACACCCAGGTGGCCATTCACACCGACACCCTTAACGAATCGGGCTTTGTGGAGGACACGCTGGCCGCCTTCAAGGGCCGCAGCATCCACACCTTTCACACCGAAGGCGCGGGCGGCGGCCATGCGCCCGACATCATGAAACTGGTGGGCGAGCCCAATGTGCTGCCCTCCAGCACCAACCCCACGCGCCCGTACACCGTCAACACGCTCGACGAACATGTCGACATGCTGATGGTCTGCCACCACCTGGACGCGGGCATCGCCGAAGACCTGGCCTTCGCCGAAAGCCGCATCCGCAAGGAAACCATCGCCGCCGAGGACATCCTGCACGACCTGGGCGCCATCAGCATCATGAGCAGCGACAGCCAGGCCATGGGCCGCGTCGGCGAGGTGATCATCCGCACCTGGCAGACGGCGCACAAAATGAAGGCGCAGCGCGGCTGGCTTCCCCCTCCAGCCGGGCGCGGCGAGCCGGTGGAACAACAGCAACGCAACGACAACTACCGCGTCAAACGCTACCTGGCCAAGTACACCATCAACCCGGCGCTGACCCACGGCATGGCGCACGAAGTGGGCTCAATCGAGGTCGGCAAATGGGCCGACCTGGTGGTCTGGAAGCCCGCCTTTTTTGGCATCAAGCCCGCGCTGATCCTCAAGGGTGGCTTCATTGCCATGGCCGCCATGGGCGACCCCAACGCGTCCATTCCCACGCCGCAACCGGTGCATTACCGGCCCATGTTCGGCAGCTTCGGCGGCGCGCTGGCTCGGGGTTCGATCACCTTCATCTCGCAGGCGGGCGAAAACGCAGGCATCAAGGCGCGTTATGGGCTGGCCAAAAACGTGAGTTCGGTGCGCAACATCCGTGGCATGCGCAAAGAGCACATGATCCACAACAGCGCCCTGCCCCGCATGGAGATCGACGCCCAAACCTACAGCGTGCGCGCCGACGGCGAACTGCTCACCTGCGAGCCGGCGGTGAGCTTGCCGATGGCGCAGCGCTACTTCTTGTTTTGATGCTGCACATCTCCAAACTTGTTCCTCAAGGCCAGGGACTGGCCCCGGTGCTGCTCAAACGCGCGACGCAGCTCGAACTGGACTGGGACCTTCGACAAAAAAGCCGCTTTGAAGCCACCGACACCGCCGGTCGCCAGATCGGCATCTTTCTGCCACGCGGCACCGTGCTGCGCGGTGGCGATGTGCTGGTCGCCGAAGACGGCTCGCTGATCAAGGTCATTGCAGCACCGCAGGCCGTGTTGCGCATCACACCCTGCAGCAGCCACGGCACCAGTTTCGATCTGATGCGCGCAGCCTACCACCTGGGCAACCGCCATGTGCCGATCGAACTCAAACCCGACCACCTCAAGATCGAGCCCGACCATGTGCTGGCCGACCTGCTGCGCGCCATGCACCTGACCGTGGGGGAAGTCCACGAGGCGTTTG
>JBASJO010000100.1:0-11696 GCA_049655365.1 Rhodoferax sp.
CTGTCCATGGGTATCCGCCACGGCTTCGGCCTGTGGCTGCAGCCCATGACACAGAGCCTGGACTGGAACCGTGAAACCTTTGCTTTTGCGCTGGCCATTCAAAACCTGACCTGGGGCGTGACCGGCATTTTTGCCGGCATGTTGGCCGACCGCTTTGGCGCCTTCCGCGTCATCGTGGGCGGTGCGCTGTTTTACGCCCTGGGACTGATGGGCATGGCTTACGCCACCACGGCGCTGCAGCTGAGCTTGAGCGCGGGCGTGCTGATTGGCACCGCCCAGGCCGGCACCACCTACGCCGTCATTTATGGCGTGATCGGCCGCAACATCAGTGCCAGCAAGCGCTCCTGGGCCATGGGCGTGGCCGCTGCAGCGGGTTCCTTTGGCCAGTTTTTGATGGTGCCCACCGAAGGTTTTCTGATCGATTTTCTCGGTTGGCAGCAAGCGCTGGTGGCGCTGGCGCTGGCGGCGTTGTTGATCATGCCGCTGGCTTGGGGCTTGCGCGAACCCCATTTCCGCGGCGGTGCCGGGCATTTCCGCGAACAGTCCATCATGCAGGCGCTGCGCGAGGCGTTTCGCTACCGCAGCTTTCAGCTGCTGATGGCCGGCTATTTTGTCTGTGGCTTCCAGGTGGTGTTCATTGGCGTGCACATGCCAAGTTACTTGAAAGACCAGGGCCTGGCCGCCAGCGTGGCCAGCACCTCGCTGGCGCTGATTGGCCTGTTCAACGTGTTTGGCACCTACGCGGCCGGCGTGCTGGGCCAGCGCATGCAGAAAAAGAACATTCTGGCCTTCATTTACCTGACACGCGCTGTGATCATCAGCGTGTTTTTACTGGTACCCCTGTCACCCATGAGCGTCTATGTATTCTCTGCCGTCATGGGCATGCTGTGGTTGTCCACGGTGCCGCCCACCAACGCCATGGTGGCACAGATCTTTGGCGTGGCGCACTTGTCGATGCTCGGCGGCTTTGTCTTCTTCAGCCACCAGATCGGCTCCTTCCTGGGCGTCTGGCTGGGCGGATTTTTGTATGACCGCACCGGCAGTTACGACATCGTCTGGTACATCGCGATCGCACTCGGCGTGTTGGCGGCACTGGTCAATTTACCGATCAAGGAAGCCGCCATCGCGCGCACGCCCTTGCCGCAAGGCGCCTGATGCCATGAAGCCGCTGCACAAAGCCCTGATCTACACCGCCCTGTTGGTGGTGCTGGTCCTGGTGTTTGCCCTGTACATCCGGCCTGATTTCACAATGACGCTGGCCAACCAGGTCTGGGGGTGTTTTTAATGTCAGGTCATGACGTGGGCGAACCCTCTGACTGGGTCAAACGTTGGCAACACCTGATACCGGAAGGCGCGCGGGTGTTAGACGTCGCTTGCGGCTCGGGGCGCCACATGGCATGGCTGACCCAACGGGCTTGCCATTGCACCGGCATCGACCGCTCGGCCGAGGCACTGGCCGGGGCCAGCCGTTACGGCGACACGGTCCAGGCCGACATCGAAGACGGCCCCTGGCCGTTGCTGCAAGACGGCCTGCCGCAGCCATTCGACGTGGTGCTGGTCACCAACTACCTGTGGCGGCCCTTGTTTCCGGTGCTGCTGCAAAGTCTGGCCCCGGGTGGCTTGCTGCTTTATGAAACTTTTGCCCTGGGCAACGAGACCGTGGGCAAACCGTCCCGGCCCGAATTTTTGCTGCAAACCGGCGAATTGCTGCAATGGTGCCAGAGCCTGCGCATCGTGGCCTTTGAAGATGGGTATCTGCCGAACCCCGAACGCTTTGTGCAACGCATTGCGGCTTTCAGGCCCTTGCACGGCTTTGACGCGGCTCAGCCACCCGCGCGTTACCCGCTCTCGCTAAAATGACACGTTAATCCAATTACTACAAGACAAAATGCCACATTCAAAGCCCCAACTCACCGGCAGTATCGTTGCCCTGGTCACCCCCATGCACCCTGACGGCAGCGTCGACTACCCGGCACTGCGCAAACTGATCGACTGGCACATTGCCGAGGGCACGGATTGCATTGGCGTGGTCGGCACCACCGGCGAATCGCCCACGGTCAGCGTGCAGGAACATTGCGAACTCATCCGGGTGTCGGTCGAACAGGCCAACAAGCGCGTCCCCATCATGGCGGGCTGCGGCTCCAACTGCACTGCAGAGGCCATTGATCTCGCCAAGTTCGCCAAAAAAGTAGGCGCAGACTACCAGTTGCAGGTCGTGCCCTATTACAACAAGCCCACCCAGGAAGGCCAATACCAGCACTTCAAGGCCATCGCCGAAGCCGTTGACCTGCCCACGGTGCTGTACAACGTGCCCGGGCGCACGGTAGCGGACATGACCGTCGAAACCGCACTGCGCCTGGCCCAGGTGCCCGGCATCGTGGGTATCAAGGAGGCCACCGGCAACATCGACCGGGCCCAATGGCTGGTTCGCGAAGCACCGAAAAACTTTGCCATTTATTCGGGTGATGACCCCACCGCCGTGGCCTTGATGCTGTGTGGTGGTCACGGCAACATCAGCGTCACGGCCAACGTGGCGCCGCGCCTGATGCACGAGCTGTGCCTGGCCGCCCTTGCCGGTGATGCCAAACGTGCCATGGAAATCCAATTCAAGTTGATGCCGCTGCACAAGAACCTGTTTGTCGAAGCCAACCCCATTCCGGTGAAATGGGCCGTGGCGCGCATGAACCTGTGTGGTGGCACCATGCGTCTGCCCATGACAGACCTGACCCCGGTCAACGTGCCGGTGGTGGAAGCTGCCCTGCGCGATGTTGGCCTGATTTAACGCCAGGCTGACCCTTTTTTTCACCTGCTGACCCGATCTTTGACCCGAAGGAACTTTTGTGAACCCTATTTCCAGACTTGCAATCCTTGGCCTGACCCTGACACTGGGCGCCTGCTCGGTGCTGGAGACCGACAAGGTGGACTACAAAAGCGCCGGCAAGGCGCCGACGCTTGAAGTGCCGCCCGACCTGACCCAACTGTCGCGCGAAACGCGTTACGCCGTGCCGGGTACCGCCGTCACCGCCTCCAGTTTTCAAATCGGTCAGCTCGCAACACAGAGCACACCCACTGCGGCCACGTCCCTGGGCGATGTGCGCATCGAGCGCGCCGGCAACCAGCGCTGGCTGGTGATCAGCCGCCCGGCCGACAAATTGTGGGACCCGGTGAAGGACTTCTGGATCGAGAGCGGCTTTTTACTGGTGATGGACCAGGCCAATCTGGGCATCATGGAAACCGACTGGGCTGAAAACCGGGCCAAGATTCCACAGGACATCATTCGCAGCACCATTGGCAAGGTGTTTGACTCGCTGTACTCCACTGGTGAGCGCGACAAGTTCCGCACCCGCCTGGAGCGTAACGCCAGCGGCGGCACCGACATCTTCATCAGCCACCGCGGCATGGTCGAGGTGTACAGCAGCACCAGCAAGGACCAGACCGTGTGGCAACCCCGCGCAGCCGACCCCGAGCTCGAAGCCGAATTCTTGCGCCGCCTGATGGTCAAGCTGGGCATTTCCGAAGAGCAATCCAAAGCCCTGGTCGCTGCCGGGCCAGTGAGCCAGGTGGCCCGGATTGACTCGGTCAACGGTCAGCCCGTGGTGCGCCTGGATGACGAGTTTGATCGCGCCTGGCGCCGCGTCGGTCTGTCGCTGGACCGCACCAACTTCACGGTGGAAGACCGTGACCGCAGCAAAGGCATCTACTTTGTGCGCTACGTGGCCCCCAATGCAGAAAAAGCCGAACCCGGTTTCTTCGGCAAGCTCTTCGGCTCGTCCAAGCCCGACAGCGCACCGCAAAAATTCAGGATTTCGGTGCTGAGTCAGGGCAAGAGCAGCACGGTGTCGGTGCAAAACGCCGATGGCAGCGCAGCTGCGACAGCAGACGCACAGCGCATCGTAAAAGTCCTGGCAGACGACCTCAAGTAAGAAAGTGGGTGAACTCTGACACCGCCACGCGCGGCGTGTGGAAGCTGTTCACCGGCTCGGTCTCATCGGCGTAACCCAGTGACATGCCGCACACCAGCATTTCATCGGCACCTGCACCAAGGTGCGGCATGATGAGGCTGGCGTAGCCGTTCCAGGCCGCCTGCGGGCAGGTATGCAGGCCACGGGCGCGGGCCGCCACCATGATGTTTTGCAGAAACATGCCGTAGTCGAGCAAGGAACCGCGCCCCATGACCCGATCAATGGTGAACATCAAGCCCACCGGCGCATCAAAAAACCGGTAATTGCGCTGGTGCTGCATGTGCATCTTGTCCTTGTCGCCCTTGCCAATGCCCAGCAAGTTGTACAAACCCCAGCCATTTTCGCGACGACGGTCGATATAGGGACTCACCCATTTTTCAGGGTAATAGTCATATTCTTCCCGGTACTGGGCAGCCAATGCCGGGTCGGCGCGTAGTGCGTCATGAGCGGCGCAGACCTTGGCCACCAGACTGTCACGGCTTGGACCCTGCAGCACATATACCTTCCAGGGCTGGGTGTTGGTACCCGACGGCGCCCGGCTAGCCACCTGCAGGATGTCATGCAGGGTCTGGTGTGGCACGGCTTGTTGGGTAAAGGCGCGGGTGGACATGCGCGAGGTGATGGCCGTGTCAATGGTGGCGACATGCAGGTCGGCGCCGGGTAAGTTTTCGGTAGTCAAAAGCGTTTCTCCAAATTGGTTTTGAGGTGTCAGGAGTCGCTATTTTCTCTCTTTCAACAGGTCGCGCAGGCGCTTGGACGCGGGCACCAGCGGTGTCCGGCTGCGCGTCCAGGCGCCCTGGTCGGACGGCGACAAGGCGCGGCCCCGGCTCATGAACCACGACGCCAGCTTGTACAGCCCGGTGCGGCCATACACCTGCGCCCAGACGTTCCACACCGCGCTGCTGGCCACGGTGCGCCCGGCACCGCTGCCGCGCAAGGTGGCGTCTTCGGTTTCAGGTTTGGCCTGTGATTCATTGCGCAGGCGCACCAGGATGTCGGTGATCGGGATCTTGACTGGGCACACCTCAACACAGGCACCGCACAGCGTGGAGGCAAAGGCCAACGGGTAGGTGGCGTCCAGGCCCAGCATGTGCGGCGAAATGATGGCGCCAATCGGACCCGGGTAGGTGGTGCCGTAAGCGTGACCGCCAATGCGCGCATACACCGGGCAATGGTTCATGCAGGCGCCGCAGCGGATGCACTTGAGGGTTTCGCGCAGCTCTTCGTCGGCATAAGCCTGCGTGCGGCCGTTGTCCAGAAGAATCAGGTGCACCTCCTCGGGGCCATCTTTTTCATCGGGCTTGCGCGGGCCGCTGATCAGGTTGAAGTAGGTGGTGACCGCCTGGCCGGTCGCCGAGCGCGACAGCAGGCTGTACAACGGCGGCACGTGCTCGAGCTTTTCCACCACTTTTTCAATGCCGGTGATGGCGATGTGAACCTTGGGCACGGTGGTGCACATACGGCCATTGCCTTCGTTTTCCACCAGGCACAGGGTACCGGTTTCGGCCACGCAGAAGTTCACGCCCGAGAGGCCAATGTCGGCATCGGCAAACTTGCGCCGCAGCACCTTGCGACCAATGCGGATCAGGGCGTCGACGTCTTCGGTATAGGCCACACCCGGGATTTCCTTGGCAAACAACTCGGCAATGGCCTGCTTGGTCTTGTGGATCGCCGGCATGATGATGTGCGAAGGCGCTTCGCCAGCCAGTTGCACGATGTACTCGCCCATGTCGGATTCCAGGGCTTCGATGCCGGCCGCCTCCATGGCGTGGTTAAAACCCACCTCCTCGCTCACCATCGACTTGCCCTTGATCACGCGCTTGGCCTTGACCCGCGCGGCAATGCCCAGGGCAATGGCGTTGGCTTCATCGGGGTTTTGCGCCCAGTGCACCTGAATACCGTTGGCGGTGAGTCGGGCTTCGAGCTGCTCCAGCAAACGCGGCAGGTTGGCCAGGCTGTAGCGGCGGATCTGCGAACCGAGTTCACGCAGCCCCTGCAGTTCCTCCTCGTCCGGAAACTGGGCGCGCCTTTTGGCCTGCAGGAAGTCCATGGCACCGCGAAAATTCTTGCGTTGGCCCGGGTCATTGAGCACATCACGGCTGCGCGCCTTGAAGTCTTCCATCGGGTGGATTTTGATGACCTGGCTCATGCGGCGACTCCTGGTGTGAGGGCTTGAGCGTGGCGCAACAACACCACCAGTTCACGCGGGCCGTGAGCCCCATAGGCCAGCGTCTGCTGAATGTCGGCGGTCTTGGACGGGCCGCAAATCAGCAAGGCATTGGTGGGCAGGCTGTCTTTCCAGCCCTCACTGGTCATGGCGGAGTAAAAATCAGAATGGATGTTGGCCACGTCGAGCAGCACAAAGTGCACCGACGGCACCAGCGACATCAGCCGTGGCTCTTGTGGCGTGGGCCACACAATCAGACTGCCAATCTCGGCAATGGCACTTTTGGCCAATGTCAGCGAGGCATCGACCTCGTCAAACAGCACGTCACGCCAGGAATCGATGGACTCGGTATAACGCTTGAGTTCCAGATTGGCAGGCTGACGCGCCTCCAGTTCAGCGCCGTGCGGTGTGTCGGTGCCAATCAGCAGGTTGCGCAGCCCCTTGGCGGCGATCAAGCGCAACAAAAGTTCAGGCCAGTCGGCGGCCGTGGTGTCATGCACCTCCGTCTTGACGGCTTCCAGTGCAGCACGCATGCGGCTGGCGCGCTGGGCGTTGTCCTCGTGGCGCTGGTGCGCGGCAAACCAGGCGCTGACGTCGGGCAGTGGCAGCGGCGCGGGTGTGGCTGGCGCACGCAGGCGCGCCAGAATACTGCTGCGCGCGTTGGCTTCAGCCGCAGCAGTGGGGTTCATGGTGGCGTTCATGCGGCGTCTCCCTGATTGGCTGCTTTGGTCGTTCGCCGCCACAAGAAGCTTGCCAGATGCTCACCCGGCAGCGTGGCTTGGGGCAGCCCGGCCAGCTCATCCTGCTTGGCAGCGCAGCCGGTGATGTTGAGCAGGCAACCGCAGTCGGCACTGACCAGCGACGCCGCGCCGGTGTCACGGATGGCGGCCACCTTGTCACTGACGATGGCCTCGGAGATGTCGGGGTAGCGCATGGCAAAGGTGCCACCAAAGCCGCAACATTCCTCAATGCGCGCCTGTACCACCACGTTTACCTGCGCCATGCTGTCCAGCAGCGCCACACTGGTCTCGTGCACACCCATTTCACGGCGCGCATGGCACGAGGTATGCAGCGCGATGGTGCACGGTGCGCCCAAGTCAGGCTGGCTGAAATTGACCACGTGCACCAGGAATTCACTGAGTTCATAAACCCGCTCTGACAGGTCGACAGCCTTGGCGTGCAGCACTGGGTCATCGGCAAACAGATGCGGGTAATGCTTGCGGATCATGCCGCCACACGAACCCGACGGAATCACCACCGGCCAGGGTTCGACAAACAGATTCAATTGCTGCAAGGCCACGGCGCGGGCCTCATCCGGAAAACCGCTGCTGTGAGCGGGCTGACCACAGCAGGTTTGCGCTTCCAGGTAATGCACCCGGATGCCCTCGCGCTCCAGCAGACGCACCGTGTCCAGCCCGGCCTCGGGCATGAACTGGTCAATCAGGCAGGTTGCAAACAGGTACACATCGGTCGGTTTTTGTGGGTAGCTTCGCGCTTCAAAAGGGGTCAACGCCATGAAATCAGTCTCCTCGTTGTCACACGCGTATGGCGTGCCAAGGGGGATTGTGAAACATTTCAGGCGATTCTTCTTGTGATATTCGCACCACCGGGTTTTCAATAATTTCAACGCCAGCGCTGCGCACAGGACAGGCCCACACGGAAAGTGCGGCTTTGAATCCGGACCGTTTCGTCAATCTGCCGGCCATAACCGCCCGCCATCACAAAGGCCACAGGAATCCTGCGCTGGTGGCACCAGTCAAACACACGCCGGTCGCGCGCTTCCAGCCCGTCGGGGGTCAGGGCCAGGCGCCCCAGGCGATCCCCCGCATAAGGGTCGGCACCGGCCAGGTACAGCACCAGACCGGGCGCAAAGCGCCGATCCAGTTCCAGCAGTGCCCGCTCCAGGGCTGCCAGGTAGTCGCCATCCTGACAACCATCAGGCAGCGCCACGTCAGGTCACTGGCATCCTTGCGAAAAGGAAAGTTCTTGTCGCCATGCAGTGACAGCGTGAAGACGCTGTCGTCCTGTTGAAAAATATGTGCCGTGCCATTACCCTGATGCACGTCCAGATCGATCACCGCCACCTTCAGCAGTTGGCGGTGTTGCCTGTGCCATTCAGACTGCGCCAGCCGAGCCGCCACCGCCACGTCATTGAACACGCAAAAACCGCCCCCCTTGCCAGCATAGGCGTGGTGTGTGCCACCCGCCAGATTGGCTGCCACGCCGGTTTGCAATGCCACGCGCACCGCCGCCACCGTGGCGCCCACCGAGCGCCGCGCCCGCTCCACCATGAAGGCACTCCAGGGAAAACCAATCTCGCGCATGGCTATGACACTGATCTGGCCGCTCACCAAACTGTCGATGTAGTCAGGTGTGTGAACCAGCGCCAGTTGGCCATCGCTGGCAACCGGCGCCTCCAACAGTTCAACCTCTGGCAACTGCTTGGCGATGGCCTCGCGCAGCATGGCGTACTTCGCCATGGGGAACCGATGCCCCGACGGCAAGGGCAAAACGAAATGATCCGAATAAAAAGCCTGCATGACACTATTTTGTCTGGATATTTTGAAACCTTGCGGGTCAGACCACTTGCGTCGCGACGTGCTCTGACCCCAACTGATTAGAAATACGTGTCTAATTTGCTGCAATGCAACAAAAAAGGCTTGCAGGGGCTCGGGATAACCCTATAATTCAAGGCATGCTGCACTGCAACATAAACCGGGTCTCACTCAGTTTCGGCGCAGATACCCTTTTATTAAACTCTTGGAGAATTGAATATGCTGACCATAGAACAAGTGATGGCCTCGCAAAAAGCCAATGTTGAAACCCTGTTGGGCCTGACCGCCAAAGCCTTCGAAGGCGTGGAAAAGATCGTCGAACTCAACATGAGCGCCTCCAAAGCCGCTCTGGCTGAGACCGGTGACACCACCAAGGCCATGTTGAGCGTGAAGGATGCCCAGGAATTGATGGCACTGCAATCCAGCCTGCTGCAACCTCTGGCTGAAAAGACCGCTGCTTACAGCCGTCACCTGTACGAAATCGCCACAGGCGCTTCCAGCGAACTCACCAAGGCTTTCGAGAACCAGACTGCTGAAGCCCAGCAACAATTTGCTGGCATGGTTGAAGCCGCGGCCAAAAATGCACCTGCTGGTTCCGAAACCGCAGTGGCTGTGATGAAGAGCTCGGTGGCTGCTGCCACCAACGCCCTGGAGTCTGTGCAAAAAGCTGTCAAGCAAGCGACTGAAGTGGCCGAAGCCAACTTCAACGCTGTGGCTTCCACTGCAACGGCCAAGCCTGCTGCCAAAAAGCGTTAATTGATACAGCCCGGCAAGTCGTCTGACACTATTTTTTAGGGTTTAGCGCCCAAAACCAAGGGGAAACCCTGACTTGCTTGGTATGATTTGAACATTGAAAACGAAAGTTTTCCAACCGTTGTCTCCTCGGGTCCTTTCGAAACCTTCAGGTTCAGGGACTCCTTAAGGGTTGGTCGCAAGACCAACCCTTTTTTTTATTTTCCGGGGGTGTTAATAAGCTGCTGGCCAAAACCCTTTAAAAACATAGACTTAGGCGTTTTTCGATTGACTGAACAAGAAAATTAGGCCCCGTCCGGAGTCCGATGGAAGCATCTCTCGTCAGGGCTTGAACACGTGCTCGCGGTGATACTCGAGATAAGGCTGATGCGCTGTGTTCAGCTTTCTCACTCTTAGCGCGGCGTCCAGCCCTAAGGGCGCGTACTCAGACGGTGAAATCTGAGAGGAAATCAAGATGCGGCCCTCACGGTCAAAAGAAATCAACCCTGCGTCAAACAGCGCGTCGAAATTCGCGGTGAGCAATAGCCCGTTAAACGGGTCCAACCGCTCCTTGGAACTAGACGCAGACCATGGTTTCATGTGGGACGCTCTCAGCACCTGCTGAACCCCCACCCCGGTAACAGCACAGGACCGCCAGAACCGGAGTAACTCTCGCTTGAACTCGGGTTGACCGACTCGCGCGTCCGTGACTACAGTACGGTTTGTCTTGCGTGATGCTCGGCGCTCGAATTTAGAAGCTACCTCCTCGGCGGCCGCGAGGCCTGCTCGGTCATATGCCTCGCAGACTTCCATAAATGCCTGGCACCCGGCCTCCGAGGTGAACTCGTACTTCCAGCCCTCATATTCGACTCTACCTGTATGGGGGTGCGTCTTTTGAAACCTGAACAATTCGAACTTGTTGTTCTTCCTTGCACCGTTCTTGGACGGCTCGATGCCTTTTACCGTCGAAAGAACCTGATTTAACTCAGCATGCTCTGCGTCAATGAACACTGAGCTAACGACCTCACCACTTACGCGGGCATACACCGGAAAGGTGGGGGACAGGCGCCACAGCCAAAAATACAGTCCCGCCGCTTTCTCGCGGGGATACCCGCGAGTCTCGAACATCTTTGCGGTGCTCCTGTAGAGCGAACGTCGCGGTGTGTAGGGGGCCATACCTGAGATTATGGCTATGAAACTCGACCAGGGCGTCAGGCCTGAAGGGGCGTGATTGCCTTGAAGTACCCCGACTTCAGCTGGTCGCATACCAGGTTGAACCTTGAGAGTGCACTGGCCGCTTCAATGGCATCCAGCCCCTCGAAGTCCAGCTGCTGCCAGTCAGCACGCGCCACTTTCACCGACACCAGGTATTCGTTTGATAGTTGACCTGTCGCCTTGCTACGACGCTGCGAGTAGCCCGAGAAAACGACGTGCTGAACAATTGGCAAAGCGGCAAAGACCTCACCAATCAGGCGAAAGGTGACGCTGTAAACGTGGTCGCTGTAAAGCTTTTGAACCTTGCCGAGAGCCATTTCCTTGACGGAAAGCTTCAGCCCCCGGCTCGGCACCGCGGCGAGTTGCATGGGAATGTCTTCGAGCTCAGGCAAATCGACATCCAGTTGAACAGTTGCGCCACCATCGCTCACATCAAAGTCCACCGCGGTCTCTCTTGGCCAGGAAATGCTCTGGAGGTTTTCCTCCAAGAATTTCTCCATGGCGGCCACGTCGGTGTAAATAAGCCTCTCGACGAAATTTCGGCGCTCTGCCACTTGAGCCTCGAACTCACCTTTTTCCCGCAACCAAGCGTCGCGTTCCGCCTCATAGTTTTCAGCCGCGCGAGTATTGCCCGCCACAATGCGCGCTGCCCGTGATTTGAAAAGCTTGTCAAAGAATCCCGGCACTTTGGGGACGGGCGCCACCGGTGGCCGCGGCTCAAATTCCGGCGCACTGAACTGTGGCATGACCTTGCAGTCAGGGGTCCCGTGGTGCATTTGCCCCAGCACTTCAACCCGAGCGTTTATCTCATCGCACTTGGTTTGAATCAACCCTTGAATTGCCTCGCGGTTTTGTTTCTTGGCGATTTCGACGAGGTTTTCAGGCATAGGGCTGCCGTTCGCGTCTGTAAAGCTAAGCGTTCCGTCGTCTGAAATACCGCATTTCAGCGATACGGTCACACTTGGCGCGGGGACTGACCTGGCGGTGGAGGCTGCAGGCCGGGAGCTGCCGCCGCCCAACCGTTCTCGGGCATACAGCCCTGTCCCCGGTAGCCCTGTGTTGAGA
>JBASJO010000101.1:0-1734 GCA_049655365.1 Rhodoferax sp.
ACCGTGGCCATGCTGATGAAACACTGGATGGAAGAAAAGAATGGCTGATGGAATCAGGAAGAGCGCCGTGCTGCTGATGTCGCTGGGCGAGGAGCACGCCGCCAGTGTGCTCAAGCTGCTGCCGCAAAGCGCGGTGCAGGCGCTGGGCGAGGTCATGGCCAGCCTGAGCCATGTCAAGCGCAGCGAGGTCAGCGAGGTGCTGGAGGAATTCCACATTGAAACCGAGCAGTATTCGGCGCTGCATCTGGGCTCCGGAAGTTACCTGCGCGCCGTGCTGAACAACGCGCTGGGCAGTGACCGCGCGGCGGACGTGCTGGACACCATTTTCCAGGCCGACGAATCTGCCAGCGGCATTGACCGGCTGAACCAGCTGGAGGCCACCGAGGTGGTCGAGCTGATCCGTGACGAGCATCCGCAGATCATCACCACGCTGCTGGTGCACATGGACCGCGGCAAGGCCGCCGACGTGCTGGCGCAGTTGCCCGAGCGGGTGCGCCACGACGCCATTTTGCGCGTGGCCACTTTCGGCGGCGTGCAGCCCGCCGCGCTCAAGGAACTCACCGAGGTGCTGGGGGACATGCTGGGCGGCCAGGGCGTCAAGCGCAGCCGCTTGGGCGGCGTCCGGGCGGCGGCTGAAATCGTCAACATGATGGGCAGTGCGCAGGAAGAAAGCGTGATCAAACATGTGCGCGAACACGACGAGGTGCTGGCGCAAAAGATGATCGACGAAATGTTCCTGTTCGAGAACCTGCTTGATCTGGAAGACCGCGGTATCCAGTTGCTGCTCAAGGAGGTGGAGTCCGAGTCGCTGACCATCGCCCTCAAGGGTGCGCCGAAGGAACTGCTGGAAAAATTCCTCAAGAACATGTCGAATCGCGCCGCCGAGATGCTGCGCGAGGACATCGAGGTGCGCGGCCCGGTGCGGGTATCGCAGGTCGAGGCCGAACAAAAGAGCATTTTGCTGATCGTGCGCCGCCTCGCGGACTCCGGCGAGATCGTGCTGGGCGGCCAGGGCAACGACGCCTATGTCTGACCAGGCCGTCATACCGGGCAGCCCGCCACGCGAACCGATGAGCGCCTGGCAGCGCTGGGAAATGGCCGCGGTCAACCAGCAGCTGGCCGAGGCTGCACCGGCGCCGCCTGCCGCGCCGCCGGTGCTGGAGCCGCTGGTGCCGGCCCTGTTGCTGGATGCCGCAGAACTGGCCCGCCTGCAACAGCAAGCCCAGCAGCGCGGTGAGCGCGAGGGCCACCAGCAAGGTTTGGCGCGGGGCCATGCCGAAGGCTACGCGGCTGGCATGGCGCTGGCACGGGAGCAGGCGCAGTCGCTGCAGGCTTTGCTGCTGACGCTGCCGGCCGCGCTGCGCACCGCCGAACGCGAAGTCGCCGATGATTTGCTGACACTGGCGCTCGATATTGCCCGCCAGTTGGTGCGTCAGACCCTGGAGATCGAGCCAGAACATATTCTGACGCTGGTTCGCGAGTTGCTCAGCACGGAGCCGGCCCTCAGCGGCACGCCACGGCTATTGCTGCATGCCGACGATGCGGCACTGGTGCAACAACATCTGGCCGACGATTTGCAGTCTGCCGGCTGGCGCATACGCACCGATCTCTCGATCACGCGCGGGGGTTGCAAAGTGCATGCCGCCAGCGGCGCGCTGGATGCAACGCTGGAAACGCGCTGGGAGCGGGTGGCCGCCGCGCTCGGCCGCGGTACCACAACCCCCAGGGAAGTGC
>JBASJO010000102.1:0-4322 GCA_049655365.1 Rhodoferax sp.
CTGCCTGAGCCCGTGCAGCCCGAAAAGCCCGATGCCAAGCCTGAGCCGGTCATCCAGGCCCCGCCCCCGCCCGAGCCGGTGGTGGCCCCGCCCAAGGTCGACATCGCGCTTGAACAGGAAAAACAACGCCTGCAAAAACAAAAGCAGCTGGCGCTTGAACAGCAACAGGAAAAGCGCAAGCAGGACAAGCTGCAGCAGCAGAAGGCGCTGGAAGAAAAGCGCAAGGCCGAGCAACTGAAACAGGTCCAGGCCGACAAGGCCAAACTGGCGCAAGAGAAAAAACTGGCCGAGCAGGAAGCCCGGCGGCTCGAAGCTCAGCGCGCCGAGAATTTGAAACGCATGAGCGGCCTGGCCGGTGCCAGCGGCAGTGCGTCGTCAAGCGGAGCCGCACTCAAGTCAGCCGGCCCGTCCGCCAGTTATGCCGGGCGCGTGATTGCCCGGGTCAAGCCCAATATCGTGTTCACCGAGGCCATCAGCGGCAACCCGACCGCCATCGTTGAAGTGCGCACATCTTCCGACGGCACCATCATCGCGCGCAAACTCACCCAGTCCAGCGGCGTCAAGGACTGGGACGAAGCGGTGCTGCGTGCCATTGACAAAACCGAAGTGCTGCCACGCGACACCGATGGCCGCGTGCCCTCGCCGCTGTTGATCAGTTTCCGGCCCAAAGACTAGCGATCACTCGTAAACAATCTCGGCGGTGCCCGGCGCGGCCTGGGCCCACCAACGGGCCAGCGCGGCGTTGCTGGGGTAAAAGCGGGCTTGCTCGCCCAGCTGCAATTCGGCCTGGGCGGCGCCCTCCTCGCCCCGGCAGGTCAAGGCCAGGCGCACGGTCAGACCTCGCCACAGCTCGCCCTGCTCGGTCACTTCCTTTTGCGCCGGGAAGTCGCGCAACAGCCGCGCCATGTCGAGCTTCAGGCCCTGAGGCCCGGTGGCGGCGCGCACGCGCAGGTACTTGCCAAAGCGGCAGCGCGCCTGCTCCAGGTCCCAGACTTGCGTCACGGTGAGTTGCATGCCGCCTGAAAAGCGGTCGGGCTGCTGCTTGCCCATCACAATCACCAGTTCGTCGTCCTTGAGCAAATCCTTGTGCGCGTTGATCAGCGCCTCGTCGGCACGGGCTTCAATCACGCCCGAGCCGTCGTCGAGTTTGAACAGCGCCAGTTTGCCGCGCTGGCCATTGATGATCCGAAAATCGGTGATGATGCCGGCCAGCAGCTGCGGCTCGCGCGTGTCGATGAGCTCGGCAATCGGGCGCTTGGCAAAACGGCGCACCTCGGTCACCACTTCGTCGAACAAATGCCCTGACAAATAAAAACCGACAGCGGTTTTTTCATAGACCAGGCGTTCCTTCACGCCCCAGGGCGTGGCCTGCACCAGCTCGGGCTCCTGCGTGCTGGAGCCGTGCGCGTCACCGTCACCCATGTCGAACAAACTGCACTGGTTGGCGTTGGCCAGCGCCGCCGCGCCGAACTCAAACGCCAGGTCGACGCTGGCCATCAGGCTGGCGCGGTTAAGGGCGATGGCGTCAAAGGCACCGGCCTTGATCAGCGCCTCGACCGTGCGCTTGTTGATGCGACTGCGATCGACCCGGGCACAAAAATCAAACAGGCTCTTGAACGGCCCCACCGTATCGCCATTGGGACCCACACCGCGGCCCTCACGCGCCGCCACAATCGCCTCGATGGCCTGCTGACCGCTGCCCTTGACCGCGCTCAGGCCATAACGAATCACCTTGTCCGAAATCGGCTCGAAACGGCTCACACCCCGGTTCACATCGGGCGGCTCAAACGTCAGGCCCATTTTGATGGCGTCTTCCAGCAAGACCTTCAGCTTGTCGGTGTCGTCCATTTCCACCGTCATGTTGGCGCAAAAGAACTCGGCCGTGTAGTGCACCTTGAGCCAGGCCGTGTGGTAGGCCAACAAGGAGTAGGCTGCCGCGTGTGATTTGTTGAAACCGTAACCGGCGAACTTCTCCATCAGGTCGAAAACCTCGTCGGCCTTGTCCTGGTGGATGTCGTTTTTCAGGGCGCCGTCGCGGAAAATCTGCCGATGCCGAGCCATTTCGTCAGCGTCTTTCTTGCCCATGGCGCGGCGCAGCATGTCGGCGCCGCCCAGCGAGTAGCCGCCCAAAATCTGCGCGGTCTGCATCACCTGCTCCTGGTAGACCATGATGCCGTAGGTCTCGCTGAGCATATTGGCCACCAGCGGGTGCGGGTATTCCACTACCTCGCGGCCGTGTTTGCGCGCCACAAAGCTGGGGATCAGGTCCATCGGGCCGGGCCGGTACAGCGCGTTGAGGGCAATTAGGTCCTCCAGGCGCGTGGGTTTGGCATCACGCAGCATGCCCTGCATGCCACGGCTTTCAAACTGGAACACGGCCTCGGTCTTGCCGTCCTGAAACAGCTTGTAGGTGGCCTTGTCATCGAGCGGCAGGTTCTCAAAGGCAAAGTTTTCCTGCCCCGGGTGGCGTTGCCGGATGAAGTCGCGCGCAATTTCCAGAATGGTCAGGGTGGCCAGGCCCAAAAAGTCGAACTTGACCAGGCCCACCGACTCGACGTCGTTCTTGTCGTACTGGCTCACCGCCGAGTCGCTGCCGGGCTGCTGGTAGAGCGGGCAGAAGTCGGTGAGTTTGCCGGGTGCAATCAGCACGCCACCGGCGTGCATGCCGATGTTGCGCGTCATGCCCTCCAGTTTGCGTGCGAGTTCCAGCAGCGTGCGGACGTCCTCTTCCTTGGCCTCGCGCTCGGCCAGGATCGGCTCGGCTTCCACCGCATAGACCAGCTTGTCGTCTTTCTTGCGGTCTGGGGGTGGCAGTTGCAGGGTCACGGCCACGCCGGGCTTGTTGGGAATGAGCTTGCTGATGCCGTCGCAAAAAGTGTAGCTCATGTCGAGCACCCGGCCCACGTCGCGGATGGCCGCGCGCGCCGCCATGGTGCCGAAGGTGGCGATCTGGCTGACCGCGTCCTTGCCGTATTTTTCCTTCACGTAGTCGATCACCCGGTCGCGGTTGCCCTGGCAAAAGTCGATGTCGAAGTCGGGCATGGAGACCCGTTCCGGGTTCAGGAAGCGCTCGAACAGCAGGTTGTATTGCAGCGGGTCGAGGTCGGTGATCTTGAGCGCGTAAGCCACCAGCGAACCGGCACCCGAGCCGCGCCCAGGGCCCACCGGGCAGCCGTTGTTCTTGGCCCAGTTGATGAAGTCGCCCACAATCAGGAAGTAACCCGGAAAGCCCATCTTCAGGATGGTGTTGAGCTCAAATTCGAGCCGCTCTACATAGCGTGGCATTTCCTTGTCGCGCTGCGCCGGGTCGGGGTACAGGTGCGCCATGCGCTCTTTGAGCCCCTCATGCGAGGCGTAGCGAAAGTACTCGTCGGCCGCCATCACCACGCCGTTGACCGGCGGGATCGGAAAGTCGGGCAATTGCGGCTTGCCCAGCACCAGGCTCAAGCTGCAGCGCCGGGCGATCTCGACACTGTTGGCCAGGGCGGAGGGCACGTCGGCAAATAGCGTTTGCATCTCGGCGCTGGTCTTGAAATACTGGTCACGCGTGAAGCGGCGCACGCGCCGCGGGTTGGCGAGCATTTCACCTTCGGCAATACAGACGCGTGCCTCGTGCGCCTCAAAGTCCTCGGGCGCCTGGAATTGCACCGGGTGCGTGGCCACCACCGGCAGGCCCGAGCGCAGCGCCAGTTGCACCGCCGCGGTCACCTGCTGCTCGTCTTCCGGGCGACCGGCGCGCTGCAGCTCCAAATAAAAGCGGTGGGTGAAAACGCCGGCCAGTTGCAGTGCGGCGTCCAGCGCCCGGGCTTCGTCGCCTTGCAGCAGGGCCTGCCCGACCGGCCCGGCCTGCGCGCCCGACAGGCAAATCAGCCCGCCATTGAGTTCCTTGAGCCAGGCCAGGCTGACGCTGGCCTGCGCCTTGCCGCCGTTTTGCGTCCAGGCGCGCGCCAGCAACTCGGACAAATTAAGGTAACCGGCGTGGCTTTGCACCAGCAGCAACACGCGCGAGAGTTGCCCGAGTTCCTTGCCCAGACCTTCGAGCCAGATCTCGGCTCCAAGGAGGGGTTTGACGCCGCGCTTGCGGCCTTCCTTGTAGAACTTGATGGCCCCAAACAGGTTGCTCAGATCGGTGATGGCCAGCGCCGGCTGGCCGTCGGCAGCGGCGGCCTTGACCACCTCGTCAATGCGGGTGGTGCCGTCAATGACGGAAAATTCGGTGTGCAGGCGTAAGTGAACAAACATGGGACTTTTAGTATGATGGTTCAAGCAATTAGACCTGCGATGAAGGCGTATGCTTGTAATAGTTGGATTGTAAGAATACC
>JBASJO010000103.1:0-7454 GCA_049655365.1 Rhodoferax sp.
CGCGACTGGCTCAACTGCGCGCCGACTATCTGGCGCGACTGCCAGCGGAACTGACCGCGTTACAGGCGCTGGGTGCATGCCTGAGCGGTGACGACACCGACCGCACCAGCCTCGATGAACTACACCACCGCCTGCACAAGCTGGCCGGCTCGGGCGGAACCTTTGGCCAGGCTGCCCTGAGTGCGGGTGCCCATGCGCTGGAACAGCGGGTCCAGGGCTGGCTGGCCGGCTCGCTGGATGCACTGGATGGTGCGCAGGCTCGCCTGGCTTTTTCGGCAGACCTGTCCGCACTGGGCGAAACCGTGACCGGGGTCGACGTCCCGCTGGAAAGCGTCGGTCAGGCGCACGGCATCGGGCCCGCAGCCGGAAAATCGATCCGGGTGTGGCTGGTGGAAGACGATCTTCTGCTGGGACAGGAACTGGTGCGTCAACTCGAATCCTTCAGCTACAGGGTGCGTCGGTTCACACGGATTGGCGACGCCGAGCACGCCGCGCAGGTGGCACGCCCCGACATGCTCATCATGGATGTCATGTTCGAGCAGGAAGGGGAAAACGCGACCGAGGCGCTTGCCCTCTACCCCAGCCTGCGGGCGCTTGGCTGCCCGCTGCTCTTTATCACCTCCTATGATGATTTCCTGTCGCGGGTGCGTGCCGCGCAACTGGGTGCCCTGGGTTATTTTCTCAAGCCACTGGACATTCCCCGGCTGGTGAACCGGATGACGCAGATTTTTGATCAAATGCGCGCGCCGGCGCAACGGGTGCTGATCGTTGATGACGATAGGGATCTGGCCGAGCATTACCGGCTGGCTCTGCTGGCCGCCGGGATGGAGGCGGAAGTGTTGCAGCAGCCTATGGCCATCATGGAAAAGATCGCGGCTTTCCGCCCGGAGCTGGTGCTCATGGACATGCACATGCCAGATTTTCCCGGGCCGGATCTGGCGGGGGTGATCCGCCAGCATGACAACTGGTCGAGCCTGCCCATCGTTTACCTTTCCGCCGAGACCGACCTCGACCGGCAGATCGAGGCCATGCACCGCGGCGCAGATGATTTTCTGGTCAAGCCGATTTCCGACGCCCATCTCGTTGCGGCCGTGCGTGTCCGCGTCGAGCGCGCCCGCCAGCTGGAAGCGCAAATCAATCGCGACAGCCTGACCGGCCTGCTCAAGCACGCCAGCATCAAGGAATCGGCTGCGACCGAAGTGACCCGCGCGCGGCGCAGCGGCAAGCCTGTCAGCCTGGCGATGCTGGATATTGATCACTTCAAGTCAGTCAACGACAGCTACGGGCATGCGGTGGGTGATGTCGTTATCTCGTCAGTGGCGATGCTGCTGCGCCAGCGCCTGCGTCAGTCCGACATCGTCGGCCGCTATGGTGGCGAGGAATTCGTCGCGGTGTTGCCGGAATGCGATGCCGGGTACACGCATGTGCTGATGGAGGACATCCGCCGGCGATTTGCCTCTTTGCGCTTCAGCCACGACGGAAAAGACTTTGCCTGCACGCTCTCCGTGGGTCTGGCCTGTTCGGCGGCCTACCCGGACAGCGATGGCGCAGCGCTGCTCGTTGCCGCCGACGAGGCCTTGTATGTCGCCAAGCGCGGCGGGCGCAATCAGGTGCGGGAGGCAAATCCGTCCTGACCCCCCAGGATGATGGCCGCAGCTTCTTGCTTGGCTTATTTCAGTGAAGCCTGGTAGTTGGCCATGCCGTCCAGGATCTCCTGTTTGGCAGACTCGGGGCCTTCCCAACCCAAAA
This sequence comes from Rhodoferax sp., assembly GCA_049655365.1. GTDB lineage: Bacteria > Pseudomonadota > Gammaproteobacteria > Burkholderiales > Burkholderiaceae_C > Rhodoferax. The sequence continues at coordinate 1,750 of JBASJO010000103.1, forward strand.
TTTTGACCCATTTGTTGGCTTCGAGGTCCTTGTAGTGCTCAAAGAAGTGGGCGATGGTCTTCAAGCGCAGCGGTTGCAGATCTTCAGGTTTTTGCCAGCGGGTGTACAGCGACAAAATTTTGTCGATGGGCACGGCCAGCACCTTGCCGTCCATGCCGGCTTCATCTTCCATCTTCAAAATGCCAATGGCCCGGCAAGTCACCACGACACCGGGAATCAGCGGCACGGGGGTGATCACCAGCACATCCACCGGGTCGCCGTCACCGCTGATGGTTTGCGGCACATAGCCGTAGTTGGTCGGGTAATGCATCGCCGTGCTCATGAAGCGATCGACAAAAATGGCGTGGGTTTCATGATCGACCTCGTATTTCACCGGGTCGGCGTTCATCGGGATTTCGATGATCACGTTGAATTGCTCGGGCGCATTTTTACCGGGAGTGACGTTATCTAAAGACATGCTTGTCGCCTTATGTTGGTTTGGGATTTGAGTTGGGTCAGAAACAGTCGGGATTAACCCTGATTTTACTTACTCGCCACTTGCGAATTTCAAAAAAGCCGATGTTTTGGCGTTACAGTGCGCCGGTTGGCCAATCACTCTTGTCACACACCAAGAGGCACACGGTGAGGAAGCAACGCAGCGGTGATGCCGACATGCGTTGCACCACCATCTCGCGAAACAACAAACTGGAGATTCTTCTATGACAGGCAACTCAGCGCTGATCTTGGCGCTCATCTGCGGCTTGATCGCCGTCGGCTATGGCTTTTGGGCCCGTAGCTGGATTCTTTCCCAGGACGCGGGCAATGCCCGCATGCAAGAAATCGCCGCCGCCATTCAGACCGGTGCGGCGGCCTATTTGGCACGACAGTACAAAACCATTGCCATGGTCGGCGTGGTTCTGGCGGTGCTGATTGCGGTGTTTCTGGACTCCTTAAGCGCAGTCGGCTTTGTGGTCGGCGCGGTGCTCTCCGGCGCCTGCGGCTTCATCGGCATGAACGTGTCGGTGCGTGCCAACGTGCGCACAGCGCAGGCCGCCACCAAAGGCATTGGCCCGGCGCTGGACGTGGCCTTCAGGGGCGGCGCCATCACCGGCATGCTGGTGGTGGGCCTGGGGCTGCTGGGCGTGACCGGGTTCTTCTGGTTTCTGGTCGGCAACGGCAACCTGACGCCTGACAAGAATCTGGCGCAATTGCTCAACCCGCTGATCGGCTTTGCCTTCGGCTCCTCGCTAATCTCCATCTTCGCCCGGCTCGGCGGCGGCATTTTCACCAAGGGCGCTGACGTCGGCGCCGACCTGGTGGGCAAGGTCGAGGCCGGCATTCCGGAAGACGACCCGCGCAACCCGGCCGTGATTGCCGACAACGTGGGCGACAACGTGGGTGACTGCGCCGGCATGGCCGCTGACCTGTTTGAAACCTACGCCGTCACGCTGATTGCCACCATGGTGCTGGGCGCCCTGCTGGTCACCGGCGCCAGCATGAACGCCGTGGTGTACCCGCTGGCACTCGGCGCGGTGTCGATCGTGGCCTCCATCATTGGCTGCTTCTTCGTCAAGGCGTCACCCGGCATGAGGAACGTGATGCCGGCACTGTACAAAGGCCTGGCTGTGGCTGGTGGCCTGTCGCTGATTGCCTTCTTCTTCGTCACCCAATGGCTGATGCCAGACGATGCCATCATGGCCAGCGGTACCCAGATGCGCTTGTTTGGTGCCTGCGCTGTTGGCCTGATCCTGACGGCCGCGCTGGTGGTGATCACCGAGTACTACACCGGCACCCAATACCCGCCGGTGAAGCACATCGCCGAAGCTTCCACCACCGGTCACGGCACCAATATCATCGCCGGTCTGGGTGTGTCAATGCGCTCCACCGCCTGGCCGGTGCTGTTTGTCTGTGTGGCCATCTACACGGCTTTCGCGCTGGCCGGCCTGTACGGCATTGCCATTGCAGCCACCTCCATGCTCAGCATGGCCGGCATCGTGGTGGCGCTCGACGCCTACGGCCCCATCACCGACAACGCCGGTGGTATTGCCGAAATGAGCGAGATGCCCAAGAGCGTGCGCGACATCACCGACCCGCTGGATGCGGTGGGCAACACCACCAAGGCCGTCACCAAGGGCTATGCGATTGGTTCCGCCGGTCTGGCAGCCCTGGTGCTGTTTGCCGACTACACCCACAAGCTGGATGCTTATGGCAGCCACATCACCTTCGACCTGAGCAACCCGATGGTCATCATCGGCCTCTTCATTGGCGGCCTGATTCCCTACTTGTTCGGTGCCATGGCCATGGAAGCCGTGGGCCGCGCAGCCGGCGCCGTGGTGGTGGAAGTGCGCCGCCAGTTCCGCGACATCAAGGGCATCATGGACGGCACCGGCAAGCCGGAATACGACACCGCGGTCGACATGCTGACCACCGCGGCCATCAAGGAAATGATGATTCCGAGCCTGCTGCCGGTGGTGGTGCCGATTCTGGTCGGCCTGATCCTCGGCCCGGCGGCTTTGGGTGGCCTGCTGATGGGCACCATCGTGACGGGTCTGTTCGTGGCCATCTCCATGTGCACCGGTGGCGGTGCCTGGGACAATGCCAAGAAATACATCGAAGACGGCAACTTTGGTGGCAAAGGCTCGGAGGCGCACAAAGCCGCCGTGACCGGCGACACCGTGGGCGACCCCTACAAAGACACCGCCGGCCCGGCCATCAACCCGCTGATCAAGATCATCAACATCGTGGCGCTGCTGATCGTGCCGGTGATGATGAAAATCCACGGCGGCTAAGCGCGTCAAGCGCAATTGAAACCCGCTTCGGCGGGTTTTTTTATTCATCAGTTGATACCAATCCTCCACCGGAAAGCAAATTCCTACTTTTGCCTGTGCATTCGACTGTTATTTTTGTACCCTGATTCGCGCTGACTTCGCATTGCCAGCAAAAAGACCGTATCGAGCGGTGCCACGTATCTGTACAACGCAACGTAGCCTCGGGAAGCCCGCCCAATGACAAGTTCGCGTTTGCCGCCTTTGACTGGACGACCAATCATGGGGCTGGTAGCCAAAATTTGCACAGCCTCCACAATTTCCCCAATGCGTTCAGCTGCGGAGCCGACATCGAACTGTGCAATGTAGTCAAAAAAGCGATCGACGTCGTCCAATACCTCGGGCGCCATCTCAATGCGCGTCATTGCAGCCGTCAATGGTCGGAACTGCGAGCCAACGGCTTGTGCGGGCTTTCCCCACGAGATTTGGCTGCTAGATACGCCTTCGCGTCCTCCCAGGCTACGGTCTGCCCGGAAGTAAGTATCCCCTTCCACCGCTCGTCTGCGATTTCATGGAATTCATTGTCCAATTCAACCTGCTCTACAGTTTGGGAAATGGCGTCAAGAATGAAGGCGTGTGCTGATTTTCCAGCAAGGTCTGCCGCCGCTGCGATGCGCTCCTTCATGATGTCATCGAGACGGATGGTGGTGGTCTGCATTGTTTACTTTCAAAGTATGGGGTCAATGTAGCATTATTGTGCTACTCATGCAAGCCATTGGGAAATCGTCGTATCCAGTGACGGCAATCTGGCGGGCAGATCAGCAAATCCAATGGTAGCCATAGGGTTGTTCTTGACGACGGCGGCCGCCCCGACAATTTTCAAAGCCTATATCGGCTACAGACCCGGAAGCGACACTACAGATGCGGCCCGATGAGGTATGAACCGCTCGCCCTGAGCTCGTCGAAGGGCTTCGACAGGCTCAGCCCGAACGGAACTTAAAACATCATCGGGCCGTAGCAATAGGCTTTTAAACTGATCGCCCGTTAGCTGTCACCCTTTGATCGCTACGTCACCGACTTTTGCTTGTAATTTGGCTCGCGCAGCATTGGAAAAATCGGCGGTGAAATACCGACCTGGATGGTGCCGATAAGGTCACAGGACATAAATTTGAGAGTTCAGTTCTCTACCTCGGCAATGAAGTGGATGAAGCCTTGGGAATGTCCGAGCAAACTGAAATCTTAGCTGCAACTGGCCTCAGACAGCCATCGAGTGTGCTTGAAGACTGACCTGAAGCCGCTCGCGTACTGCACGAAAAATGGCCGCTAGGTTGTCCATGCTGGGATTGCCCGTGGGTGACAACATCCGGTGCAAACTCTTGCTTGGTTTGGCGGTCAACAATGCGAGTTGCTCAAAGCCGATGGTTGCGTTGACAAGATCACGCAGGATCAGGCGGGCAGTCTCAGGTTCGCCGTTGAGAAACAGTGTCGCAGCCTCATCCAATAGCGCCTGCGCAAATGAAGCATCGCTCTGGACACGCTGTATGACGGTTTCTTTGAAATTTCTGGTCAGTGCCATCTCTTTTACCTCTTGAGCTTGTTGCTTGACTTGGTTGTCATCGCCTTTTTGCGTGCCTTGTACTCAACCAACAATGCCTTGGCTTTGTCGATGTCCCGTTGCTGGCCGCGTTTGGTGCCGCCACCGAACAGGACGATGAGCGTGTCGCCATCTTTGGCGAGGTAGATCCGATAACCTGGACCCCAGTCGATGACGTATTCACCCATGCCGTCAAACCACTTGATGCTGGACGTATTGCCCAACGCCATCCGAAGTTTGGCAACGGTCACCTTGGCTGCAACCTGCGCTGACAGGCTGTCAAACCATTGCTTGTACGGGTTGGATGCATCCTCACGACAGCCGTGTAGCTGCCGGTCGTCAATACCCGCATAACGCTGCGTTGCTGACAAAGATCCGTTAAAAACCGTGCGCTGAGGGGTGTCGTCAATCGGTCCTGCAAAGTTCGATCCAGCAGCGTGACAAATCCCGCATCATGACTTACGCCAAATTGTTTCAACCAGCGTTCTGACACAGGCAGTACAGACGCACGTCAAAGAGGGACAACAACACCGGGCCGATTTTGCGGCAGTCCGATTCATGCCAAAATTCGTCACCACTTGAGGCCCCTGCCTGCATGAACACAATGACTGATCGAGACACCCACCGCGTCATCCCCCTGATGGATGTGCGGCCCCATGGCCTGGCCGTGCCCGCTGCAAGCTTTGATCTTGCCAGGCGCCTGGACGCCAACGGCTTGCTGGCCGACACCCGCGGCCGCTCCTTGCGCGACCTGCGCATCAGCGTCACCGACCGCTGCAACTTTCGCTGCAACTACTGCATGCCCAAAGAGATTTTTGGCACCGATTACCCCTATCTCAAACACACCGACCTGCTGAGTTTTGAGGAAATCACCCGCATGGCGCGGGTCTTTGTGGCGCATGGGGTGCAAAAAATTCGTTTGACTGGCGGCGAGCCGCTGCTGCGCAAAAACCTCGAACAACTGGTTGAACAACTCTCTGCCCTGCGCACGCCCGAGGGTCAGCCACTGGATCTGACGCTGACCACCAACGGCTCGCTGTTGGCGCGCAAGGCCCGGGCTTTGAAAGATGCCGGGCTGCAACGCGTCACGGTGAGCCTGGACGGCCTCGACGACGCGGTCTTTCGCAGCATGAACGATGTCGATTTTCCGGTGGCCGACGTACTTGAAGGCATCGAAGCGGCGCGCGCCGTCGGCCTGGGACCGATCAAGATCAACATGGTGGTCAAGCGCGGCACCAACGAGCAGGAAATTTTGCCGATGGCGCGTTACTTCAAGGGCAGCGGCATGGTGCTGCGTTTCATCGAGTACATGGACGTGGGCGCCACCAATGGCTGGCGCATGAATGAAGTCATGCCGTCTGCTGAGG
>JBASJO010000104.1:0-4208 GCA_049655365.1 Rhodoferax sp.
GACCAAAACCCCCACCGGACCCGCCACCGCGACGCCAATGGCAGCACCCGTGGCCGCACCTGCCACCACGCCGCCCCCCATCAGCACTGAGTTGGCCTCGCGCTCAGCGTCCTGGGGTTCAAGCGCCACTTGCGCGGCGGGGTCCGTGTCCTGCGATGGAATGCCGTGACCGGGCAGGGCCTGCTCGGCAAGGTCTTCGTCGGCCGGTGCGGTGTGGGACGGCGAGGTGATCAATGGGTTCATGTGCTTCTCCTGGGTGAATTGAAGGTGGATCGAGCGCATGGCTCGGTCCGCAGACTGCTCCTTCAGCTTATGCGCGCGATGGCGGCCCGTCGGTGCGGCAGCGCACCGGCACCGGTTCTGTGAGCCACCGAACGTTCGCTTGGCATTCCAGCCTCTATCATGGACCGCAAAGCATCGGCTCGGCCCCCGGACACGAAGCACCCACAAACATTTTCCCCAAGAGGACTCGGCATGGCCCATGAAACTGACCCGCCCCGACACCATCAACCAAGGTGTTTTGGTGACCGGTTCGCCCTCGGATTGGTCAAGTTCATGCGCTTCTTTGCAGACGCGTTTTTCGCCAAGCGCTACGGCATTCGCGCGGTGGTGCTGGAAACCGTTGCCGCGGTGCCGGGCATGGTGGGTGGCACGCTGCAACATTTGCGTGCGCTGCGACGCATGGAAAGCGACCGCGGCTGGATTCGCGTGCTGCTGGAGGAAGCCGAAAATGAACGCATGCACTTGATGACCTTCATTCAGATTGCGCAGCCGTCACGGCTTGAGCGCTTGCTTGTTCTGCTGGTGCAAGGTGCCTTCTACAACCTGTTCTTTCTGCTTTATGTGCTCACGCCCCGAACAGCACACCGGATTGTGGGTTACCTTGAGGAAGAAGCCGTGTTCAGCTACACCGAATACCTGGCAGGGGTGGACAACGGCACCTACCCGAATGTGCCAGCACCCCAGGTCGCCATCGACTACTGGAAATTGGCCCCGGGCGCCATGCTGCGGGAAGTCATCGTCGTCATTCGCGCGGATGAGGCACACCACCGCGACGTCAACCACCAATTTGCCGACGAGCTGACACACGGTCGAGCCTGAACCCCCAAGCCCTTGCGACAAGCGCGAGGGTAATGCCTTGGTAACCGACCCCGGTGTCAGGGTTTAGCATAGCGGCCTCACCACTCATGGCCATGTTGATGCCTGGCGCCCCATTTCCATGGAAACAATCATGAATTCAAATGTATTGACCCACGGCTTCAAATTGCCCAGCGGCGCCGCGCCGATCGCCTGTGTGGACATTGGCGGCACCAAGGTGGCAGTCAATATCGTGGACGACCAAGGGGTGCGCGGCAAAGTGTCCGAACCCACCGCCACCACCGGCGCCAACGATGCGCTGGGTCGGCAAATCATCCGCTTGATTGACCAGAGCTGTGATGCCGCTGACGTGCCGGTGCAGCGCATCGCCCGGGTTGGCGTCGCTTCCTGCGGGCCCTTTGTGCTGAACCAGGGCCTGGTGGAGCTGGCGGCACCCAATATTTGCGGCGGCCAGGCCGGCCCGGCGCGCGGTCTTCCCAACGACTGGAAAACGGCCTTGCTGGAAGCCCCGCTACGCGCCGTATTCGCCCATGTGCGGGTTGAAAACGATGGCATTGGTGCGCTGGAAGCCGAGCGCCGCTGGGGTGCCCTGCAGACGAATGGTGTGCCGATGGCCAACTGTGCCTACGTGACCTGGAGCACCGGCATTGGCACCGGCCTGTGTGTGGATGGCCATGTTTTGCGCGGCAAAAACGGCAACGCCGGTCATGCCGGGCACTTGTTTGTCAGCACCAACAACGACGCCCTGTGTGGCTGCGGCAACCTGGGCGATGTAGAAGGTCTGATCGCGGGCAACGCCATTGCGCGGCGCTTTGCGCCGGCGGGCTATGCGGACTCTGCTTCATTGTTTGCCGCCGCTTACGCCGGTGACGCCAGGGCCAACGCCATCATTGACGACTTGTGTGAGGTGATGGGGCGCATGCTCTACAACCTGATCGTCACGCTCGATCTGCAGCGCATCAGCCTGGGCGGCAGCGTCTATTGGCACCACCGCGACCACCTGTTGCCGTGCCTGCGCGCTGCGGTGCAAGGCAAACTGCCACCGCTCACCGAGGGCTGCGAACTGGTCAGCGCCGGCCTGGGCGAGCGCGTGGGTGACTTTGGCGCGCTGGCGCTGGTGGTGTAAGTTTCTTTGATCGGGCGCAACCAAGGGTAAGTACTTACTTGCGGCTTCCTGAGAATTAATTAACAATTAATTAATTCGAGCAACATGGGGTCTGCCCGAATCAACCCGCGCCTGGGTTCCCCAAGAACAACCCAGGCGAACTTCAAGGAAACGACATGATGAAACTTACTCAGTTGGCCACGGCCGTGGCCATGGTGGTGGCAGCGAACGCTGCAATGGCGGGCGAAGTCGAAGTACTGCATTGGTGGACCGCCGGCGGCGAGGCCAAGTCGGCCGCCGAGCTGAAAAAAATCATGCAGAGCAAGGGCCACACCTGGAAAGATTTTGCCGTGGCCGGTGGCGGTGGTGACAATGCCATGACCGTGCTCAAAAGTCGTGTAGTGGCAGGCAACCCACCCGCGGCCGCCCAGATCAAGGGCCCGGCCATTCAGGAATGGGCCAGCGAGGGTGTGCTGGCCAATCTGGATTCAGTGGCCAAAGCCGAGAAATGGGACAGCCTGTTGCCCAAGGTGGTGGCCGATGTCATGAAGTACAAAGGCAATTACGTGGCCGCCCCGGTCAATGTGCACCGCGTCAACTGGATGTGGGCGAACGCCGCCGTGCTGAAAAAAGCCGGTGTGGCAGGCACCCCCAAGACCTGGGACGAGTTTTTTGCCGCCGCTGAAAAAGTCAAAAAAGCCAGTTTGATTCCGGTCGCCCACGGCGGCCAGAACTGGCAGGACTTCACCACCTTTGAATCCGTGGCGCTAGGCGTTGGCGGCGCAGGTTTCTACAACGATGCCTTTGTCAAGCTGGACCAAAAAGCACTCACCAGCGCCACCATGAGCAAGGCGCTGGAAACCTTCCGCAAGGTCAAGTCCTACACCGACCCCGCCGCCCCCGGACGCGACTGGAACCTGGCCACGGCCATGGTGATCCAGGAAAAAGCCGCCTTCCAGTTCATGGGTGACTGGGCCAAGGGCGAGTTCACCGCCGCGAACAAGGTGCCGGGCAAGGACTACATCTGCGCCGCCGCGCCGGGAACGGCCAACGCCTTCACCTTCAACGTCGATTCGTTTGCCATGTTCAAGCTGAAGGATGCCGCCGCCCAAAAGGCGCAAGCCGACTTGGCTGCGGCCATCATGGGCACCGAGTTCCAGGAAGTTTTCAATCTGAACAAAGGTTCCATTCCAGTGCGCCTGAACATGGACATGGCCAAGTTTGACGACTGCGCCAAGTTGTCGAGCAAGGACTTTGTGGCCACTTCCAAGGCCGGCGGCCTGGTGCCTTCCATCGCCCACGAAATGGCGGTTCCACCCGCTGTGTCGGGCGCCATGAAGGATGCGGTCAGCCAGTTCTGGAACAACGACAAGATGAGTGTGGCTGACGGTGTGAAAAGCATTGCCAAGGCGGCTGCAACCAAGTAACTCCAGGGGACGTTGGAGACTGTTAAACGTATCCGCAGCAGGGCTGGGGTACGTGTCGCCGCTCATGTCCCCCGCCCTACGGGCTCCTCCTTGACTTCGCTATGACACATACCCCAACCCTACTGCTTGCGCAGTGGGGTTGCTGACAGGCGATTCGATACCGGCCCAGGATCAGGTGGGTCGGGTATTTCGCGTAGTGAGGTCAAGGAGGAGACCCTAGGCCACAGGCTTAGGGTCGAGGGACACGAACGAAGTGAATTACCCGGCCCGCCTGATCCGATCAAGGCGCACGAGCTCCATGAATTGGAGCCCAACCTTCACCAACCGTGAGGCAAAACTGCCATGAAATCTTTTGAAAACGTGTTGCCCAAGCTGGTGATTACGCCGGGCTTTGTGCTCGGGTTCGCCTTCATCTACGGCTTCATGATCTGGAACGGCGTGTTGTCCGTGACCAACTCGCGCATGCTGCCCAATTACGACGAATTCGTCGGGTTGGAGCAGTACGTCAAACTGTGGGAAATGGACCGCTGGTATGTGGCTCTGAAAAACCTGGGCATTTTCAGCGTGCTGTATGTCGG
>JBASJO010000105.1:0-7840 GCA_049655365.1 Rhodoferax sp.
GCCATCGTCAATGTGGTACAGCTTGCCGTGCAGTAAGTTGGATTCGCGGATGGAACGGATTTCGACCTTGTTGGTGATCCATTCGGCGCATCGACGGGCGACTTCCTTTTGCTGAAGACGGTTGTCAAGTTCCAACCCTTCGTCTTCAATCTTGAAGGCTTTCTTGTCAGTCTTTTCTGGGTCGAGCGTCTGGATAAATTTGGGCTCACCAAACAAGAACTTGAGGGAGCCAATCTGGTCTAGTTCAGCGCTGAGCGTCTCATACGCATAGATGGTGAAGTAGGCAGAAACAATTGAAAGATGGCTGCCAAAAGCAGTCTTCTCTTTCAGGAAGTCTGCGACTTTGCCTCTGGACCTGTTGTCTCTAATGCCTGATTTCAATTGGATCCCTTTTTTGTGCCGCTCAGTATCATGTCACTTCTGAAACGTAACGGCTGCATCCGATCCTTGACCGTTGGATCTTTGAATATCCGCTACTTTACTTCATGGGAGCACGCTATTGACAGGGCCAAAATTGAAAAGGCCTCCGAGTATCACTACTTGGAGGCCTTTGTACTATCTAATGGTGCCGATTATCGGATTCGAACTGATGACCTACCGCTTACAAGGCGGTTGCTCTACCAACTGAGCTAAATCGGCACGAGCTGTATTTTACATGGCAGATTCACGCCGAATTCGCCTGAGTGCAAGGCTTATTTGATGCGCGTCAGCGTGGGCCGTCCGCCCGTCTTGGTCTTGCTCGCCGCACTCTTTGTGGTGCCTACAGATTCAGGGGCAGTCGCCGGCACGCTGGCCAGATGGGACGACACCAGCGCCGCACTGCTGCGGTCTTGATCCTGCGGCTCATCATCTTCAGCCAACGCGGCCAAGTCAGCGCCTTGCGCCTGCGGACTGGCTTTTGGAAAGGCCATGCCCTGACCATTTTCGCGGGCAAAAATGGCCAGCACACGGTCTACCGGCACCATGACGTCGCGCGCCACGCCAGCAAAGCGGGCCTTGAATGCCAAATAGTCGTTGCCAAGCTGCAGGCTGGTGGTGGAGTCATAGCTGATGTTGAGCACGATCTCGTCATCCTTGACATACTCACGCGGCACCTGCACGCTGCCGTCGACCCAGACCGTGACGTAAGGCGTCAAACCGTTGTCAGTACACCATTCGTGCCAGGCACGAATCAGGTAGGGCTGGGACGAGGTTAATTCCGGAGCTGGCTTCATGACGTCAGTAGCGGCAGTTATTTGCGCATGACTTTTTCAGACGGCGTGAGCGCCTCGATGTAGGCGGGGCGAGAAAAAATGCGCTCCGCGTACTTGAGCAAGGGCGCCGCGTTCTTGCTGAGCTCAATGCCGTAGTAGTCCAGACGCCAAAGCAGCGGTGCAATGGCCACGTCGAGCATGGAGAAACCTTCACCGAGCATGAATTTGTTTTTCAAAAACACCGGCGCCAGCTGGGTGAGCCGGTCACGAATGTGAGCGCGGGCTTTTTCCAGCGCTTTTTCGTTGGTCTTGGCGGTACGGGACTCGAGCGTGATCACATGGGTGAACAGCTCTTTTTCAAAGTTCAGCAAAAACAAGCGGACACGTGCCCGATCGACCGGGTCACCGGGCATCAACTGCGGGTGCGGAAAGCGCTCGTCGATGTACTCATTGATGATGTTGGATTCGTAAAGGATCAAGTCACGCTCAACCAGAATCGGCACCTGGCCGTAAGGGTTCATGACGTTGATGTCTTCGGGTTTGTTGTACAGGTCAACGTCACGAATCTCAAAGTCCATGCCCTTCTCGAACAGGACAAAACGGCAGCGGTGTGAGAAGGGGCAGGTTGTACCCGAGTAAAGCACCATCATGGTGGAGGCTCCTAAAAAAGTAAAAGCGGGCGGCGGTTAGGCGGCCCACTCAAAAGAGTCTGCGGGGCGCCAGTCAAGGCGCTCCCCAGACAGGTAGATGGTGCTATTTGATGTCTTTCCAATAGGCTTTGTTCAGTTGCCAGGTCAGAAAGATCAAGCCCGCCAAAAAGATCAACACCCACATGCCGATGGTTTTACGCGTGGTCTGGGCCGGCTCGGCCATCCACTGCAGGTAGTTCACCAGGTCGCCGATGGTCTGGTCGTACTGACCCGGCGTCATGCTGGCTTGCATTTCCCATAGCACATGCGGCATGGCGACGTTCGGGAAAACATGGTTGTTCCAACCCGTGGGCTTGGTGTCGTCCTTGTAAAAACCGCGCATGTACGAATAGAGGTAGTCGGCCCCGGTCCCACCGGCACCGGCGCGCGAACGTGCGATCACGGTGAGGTCAGGCGGATTGACACCAAACCAGGCTTTAGCCTGTTGTGGATCAATGGCGGCCTTCATGGTGTCGCCAATTTTGCTGTTGGTGACCAGCAGGTTGTCCTTGATCTGCTCCTGCGTCAAACCAATATCGGTCAGGCGGGTGTAGCGCATGAAAGCGGCCGAGTGGCAGTTCAGGCAATAGTTGACGAATACCTTGGCGCCGCTTTGCAAGGCCGCCATGTCGGTGATCTTGTTTGGCGCCTTGTCCCAAGCCGCGCCAACCGACGCCGCCTGCACCGCACCGGCCAGCCCCAGGGCCATCGCCATACCAAGCATGATTTTTTTTGTGAAACCCATGATTTTCATGTTGTGTTCTCCAGTTCAATGGGCCGTGAAATTGACGCGGCTGGGCACTTGTTTGAAGGTCCCCAGGCGACTCCACCAGGGCATCAGCAGGAAAAAGCCGAAGTAGAACAAGGTGCCAAACTGGGAGATACGACCGGCAATGTCTGATACGGGTTGCGTGCCCAGGTAACCGATGACGAAAAAGTTGATGACAAAGGCAGCGTACAAGGCCTTGTGCCAAGTGGGACGGTAGCGAATCGACTTGACCGGGCTGTTGTCGAGCCAGGGCAGGAAGAACAGGATCACGACACCGCCGCCCATGGCGACCACGCCCCAGAACTTGGCATCGATGGCCATCATCATGGCGACCACAACGAGAGCCCCGCCCACGATCACAGCCTTGAACAGGCTGGGCATCTTGATTTTGACAACGGCCAGCACAGCACCCGCCACCACACAGGCCATCAGCACGTACATCATTTCCGAGGTCACGGCGCGCAACAGGGTGTAAAACGGCGTGAAGTACCAGACAGGCGCAATGTGCAGCGGCGTCTGGAACGGGTCTGCCGGGATGAAGTTGTTGTATTCGAGGAAGTAACCGCCCATTTCTGGCGCAAAGAAGACGATGGCAGAGAACACGAACAGGAACATGCTGACTGCAAACACGTCGTGCACAGAGTAGTAAGGGTGGAAAGGAATGCCGTCGAGCGGAATGCCGTTGGCGTCCTTGGTGGCCTTGATTTCGATGCCGTCCGGGTTGTTGGAGCCGACTTCATGCAAGGCGATGATGTGCGCCACCACCAGACCCAGCAGCACCAGCGGCACCGCGATGACGTGGAAACTGAAGAAGCGATTCAGGGTGGCATCACCCACCACGAAGTCGCCACGGATCAAGAGCGCCAGGTCCGGGCCGATGAACGGAATAGCCGAGAACAGGTTCACGATCACCTGAGCACCCCAATAGCTCATCTGGCCCCAGGGCAAGAGGTAGCCCATGAAGGCTTCGGCCATCAAAGCCAAAAAGATACCGCAACCAAACAGCCAGATCAATTCACGCGGCTTGCGGTAGCTGCCATACATCAGGCCACGGAACATGTGCAGGTACACCACCACAAAGAAGGCCGAGGCGCCAGTGGAGTGCATGTAGCGAATCAACCAGCCCCAAGGCACGTCACGCATGATGTATTCGACCGAGGCAAAAGCCAGGGCGGCATCGGGCTTGTAGTGCATCACCAGGAAAATGCCCGTGACGATCTGGATCACCAGCACCAACAGCGACAGAGAACCGAAAATGTACCAAAGATTGAAGTTCTTGGGCGCGTAATACTCGCTCATGTGCTCCTTGAAGAGCTTGGAGAGCGGGAAACGGTTGTCGACCCAATTCAGTGCTTTTTCGCCAGCTGATGCGTTGGGAGAGATTTCGTGAAAAGTAGCCATGTTTTTTTGTCCTTAGGCTTTTTTGTCTTCACCAATGAGCAACTTGGTGTCGGAAAGGTACATGTGCGGCGGCACTTCGAGGTTGTCGGGTGCCGGCTTGTTTTTGAAAACACGTCCTGCCAGATCGAACGTTGAGCCGTGGCAGGGGCAGAAGAAACCACCAGCCCAGTCGTCAGGCAAAGATGGCTGGGGGCCGGCTGTGAACTTTTCTGAAGGCGAGCAACCCAGATGGGTGCAGATACCCACCACCACCAGGTACTCCGGCTTGATGGATCGGCTCTCGTCCTTGCGAGCGTACTCAGGGGCCTGCTCGGTCGGCTTGCGCTGCGACAGCGGGTCGGCCAGTTGGTCGTTGAGCTTGGGCAGGGCCGCCAGCTGTTCCGGCGTGCGACGCACGATCCAGACCGGCTTGCCACGCCATTCCACTGTCATCTTTTCCCCGGGTTTGATCGCGGAAATGTCAGCTTCAACCGCCGCACCAGCGGCTTTGGCTTTTTCGGAGGGTTGAAAGGAACTCACAAAAGGAACTGCTGCGGCGATACCGCCCACTGCACCAGCACAACCAGATGCAATGAGCCAGGTCCTTTTACTTGGGTCGATGGGGCCGCTTGCGGCGAGCGTTTCACTCATGAGAATCCTCAATGGAAAAATGGAATTGGTAACAACCCTAGATTCTAACGGAGCCGTTTGCCTCGGATTCGGTGTGAGCCGCCTCTGGGGCCCCGCGGATGAGCTGCCGCGCCACACGAATGGCTTCGATCAGGCTGGAGGCATCTGCCTGGCCAGTACCGGCAATGTCAAAGGCTGTGCCATGGTCCGGGCTGGTCCGCACCAATGGCAAGCCTAGCGTCACGTTGACACCCTTGTCCACGCCCAGGTACTTGACTGGAATCAGTCCCTGATCGTGGTACATCGCCAACACCACATCAAATTCACCGGGTTGGCCCGGCTGCGTCCGTGCCCGCATGAAAACCGTGTCAGGGGCCAGGGGATCGCTGGCCAGCACCCCTTGGGCACGCGCCGCCAGCACGGCAGGCCCGATGATGTCCAGCTCTTCGCGACCAAACAGACCCCCTTCGCCAGCATGCGGGTTCAGCCCGGCCACGCCGATCCGCGGCGCACGCCCCAGAATGGCCTGCAGGGAGCGATGCGTGATCAGCAAGGATTCGAGCACCTGCTCAAAGGTGACCGCCGCCAGGGCTTGCCGCAAAGACACATGGATGCTGACCAGCACCACACGCAGCTCGTCGTTCGCCAGCATCATCCGCACCGGCAGTTGCGTCACCGGGGTCTTGAGATGCGCCGCTGCCAAGGATTGCAGCAGTTCGGTGTGGCCCGGAAAATCGTCATAGGGCGCCCCGGCCAAGGACAGCGCCGCCTTGTTCAGCGGCGCCGTGACCATGGCGGCCACCTCGCCACGCAGGGCAGCCTTGGCCGCCCAGACCACACAGTCACCCGCCAATTGTCCCGCGCCGGCGCTGACCCGGCCAAAGGCAGCAGGCTCGCCACCTGCCAAAACGGTCGAGCTGATTTGCCAAACCGGGATACAGCGTGGCGGGCAATCCAGCACCTCCTGCAAGTCGGCCAAGGTCGCCACAGGCAGGGCGACGCCGGGCCCTGCCACCACCGCCGCGGCCCGACGCAGGGTGGCGACGTCGCCCACCACAAAGCAGCCACGCGTGAGATCCGGTGCATCACGAAACGCCTTGACGATGGTCTCGGGGCCGATGCCAGCCGGGTCCCCCAGGGTAATGGCAATGGGCAGTGAGCGGGTTGATTCAGTCATGTCAGGCGGGGTTATCGATGTCAATGAATTCATGCACCAGGCCCAGTTGGGCGGCCACATGGGCGGCCACGGCGGGCGCACCGTAGCGCTCGGTGGCATGGTGACCACAGGCCAGATAAGCGACACCGCATTCGCGTGCGTAATGGGCCTGTGGCTCGGATAGTTCGCCGGTGATGAAGGCGTCGGCGCCCGCTTCGATAGCGGCCTCAAAGTAGCTTTGCGCGCCACCGCTGCACCAGGCGATTTTGCGAAGCGTTTTATTCTGCTCACCGACCAAGGTCACCGCGCGCCCGAGTGCCTGCTCGATGTGCGCCGCCAGGTCTTGCGGCGACGCAAATGATTGACCGTCCGCGCGCTGTCCCAGGCAGCCAAGCGCTTGTTCGCCAAACTGCGACTGCGCCACCAGGCCCAGCTGCAGCGCGAGCTGCGCGTTATTGCCGAGGGTGGGATGCGCATCCAGCGGCAAGTGGTAGGCAAACAGATTGATGTCATGCGCCAGCAGCAAAGCCAGCCGCTGCTTCATCCAGCCGGTCACGCAGCCGTCCTGGCCTCGCCAAAACAGACCATGATGCACAAAAATGGTGTCCGCCCCGGCGGCAATGGCGGCTTCGATCAGGGCACGGCTGGCGGTGACCCCCGAGACAAGTTTGCCCACTTGCGCCTGGCCCTCCACCTGCAAGCCATTGGGGCCATAGTCTTTGAAGCGCTCAGGTTGCAACAACTCGTCCAGAGCGCGCAGTAGTTCAGCTCGTTCACACATGTCCGGGTCAAGGCCTTTAGAAAAGCTTGCGGGTCAGACCACTCGCCTGGCGACGTGCTCTGACCCCAACTGATGAGGAACTTGATGATAAGCGGACCAGGCCAACGGCGCCGAGGCGCGGGCCATTCGCGGGCTATTGGCCTGAGATGAGGGCATGCCGCTATTGGCGAAGCTTGAAAAGGGTCAGTAGACCTACAATTTGCTGGCCTAGTGCTGTTCCACCTTCACCAAGCTTCATGCTTGCCCTGTCATGAAAAGATTTTGGTTGTTATTTTCTCAATCGGTCACGGTGCTGCTGGCCGTCTACTTTGTGGTGCTGACCCTCAAACCGGCCTGGCTGGATGGCGTCAACGTCCAACCTGCCTCGGTCGCGCTGATTGAAGCGCCTGCGGGGGTCGCCACGGAAGTGCCAGCAGGCAGCTTTCGGCTGGCAGCACAAAAGTCATCGTCAGCCGTGGTGAGCATCAACACCAGTAAAAATGCCCGGTCGAGCCCACACAGCAGCGACCCCTGGTTCCGGTTTTTTTTTGGTGACCAGGAAAATGCGCCACAGGTGGGCCTGGGCAGTGGCGTGATCGTGAGTGCCAACGGCTACATCCTGACCAACAACCATGTGGTGGAAAGTGCTGACGAGATTGAAGTGATCCTGAACGACAGCCGGCGTGCGCCCGCCAAGGTGATCGGCACCGACCCGGACTCTGACCTCGCCGTGCTCAAAATTGAACTGGAGCGCTTGCCGGTCATGGTGCTAGGCAACTCCGACAGCCTGCAGGTGGGCGACCAGGTGCTGGCCATTGGCAACCCGTTTGGCGTGGGCCAAACCGTGACCAGTGGCATTGTCAGCGCCCTGGGACGCAACCAGTTGGGCATCAACACCTTTGAGAACTTCATCCAGACCGACGCCGCCATCAACCCGGGCAACTCTGGGGGAGCGCTGGTGGACATCGACGGCAACCTGCTGGGCATCAATACCGCTATCTATTCGCGCTCGGGAGGCAGCATGGGCATTGGTTTTGCCATTCCTGTGTCCACCGCAAAAATGGTGCTGGAGGGCATTGTGAAAGACGGCCAGGTCACGCGTGGCTGGATCGGGGTGGAACCCAATGAACTCACGCCCGAACTGGCGCAAACTTTTGGCGTGGCAGCACAGCAAGGCGTCATCATCACCGGCGTTCTGCAAAACGGTCCGGCGGCTCAGGCGGGAATGAAACCTGGCGATGTGGTGACCCGCATAGGCGACCA
>JBASJO010000106.1:0-6144 GCA_049655365.1 Rhodoferax sp.
GCCAACCGCGACGAGTTCTACGCGCGCCCGACCGCCGCCCTGCACTGGTGGCCGGACGGCGGCGTTTTGGCTGGGCGCGACTTGCAGGCGGGCGGCACTTGGCTGGGAGTGAGCCGCAGCGGGCGGCTGGCGGCCTTGACCAACCACCGTGACCCCGCCAACGTGCGGGCCGACGCGCCGTCGCGCGGTGAGCTGGTCAGTGGCTTCCTGCAAACCGACAGCAGCGCCGGGGACTACCTGGGCGCACTGGCCGGGCGCGCCGCCGACTACAACCCGTTCAATTTGCTGGTTTTCGATGGCACCCGCCTGATGGGACTGGAGAGCCGGCACGCCAAGGTGATGGCCCTGCAGCCCGGTATTGGCGCAGTGTCGAATGCCGATTTTTTGACACCCTGGCCCAAGCTGTCGCGCTTGAGCGAAGGCCTGCAAACGCTGTTGGCGCAAGCCCACCCCGGCGATGCCGAGTTGCTGGCGCTGCTGCACAACCCCGCACCTGCCGCCGATATTGATTTGCCAGCCACCGGTATTTCAATCGAGCTTGAGCGTGCGCTCTCAGCCGCCTTTGTGGCCCTGCCCGATTACGGCACCCGGGCCTGCAGCGTGGTGCGGTTCGAGCATGACATCCTCCAGTTCCTGGAGCAGCGCTTCGATGCCGGTGGCGTCACCCACACAGAAAAAATCACGACAAAACTGCCTGCATCCGAAGTTGCCCCCAACAGCCGCTACCATTGCACGCAGAACTTTCCCAGATAGGCCCACCCGTTTCCCATGAAAGCCAACCTTTTCGCCCCCGGCCTGATCATTGCAGGCATCACCCCGCCGCTGCGCTTGAGCGATTTCAAACTGATCGCATTCGACATGGACTCGACGCTGATCGACATTGAGTGTGTCGATGAAATTGCCGCTGCCGTGGGACGCAAGGAAGAAGTGGCGGCCATCACCGAAGCTGCCATGCGTGGCGAGATCAGTGACTACAAGGAGAGCCTGCGCCAGCGCGTGGCGCTGCTCAAGGGCGTCACGGTGGCCGACATGGAGCGCATTTACCAAAACCACCTGCAACTCAACCCGGGCGCGGCCGAACTGGTGCGCGCCTGCCAGCAAGCCGGGCTCAAGGTGCTGCTGGTGTCGGGCGGCTTTACTTTTTTTACCGACCGCATTCGCGACCGGCTGGGCATTGACTACAGCCGCGCCAATGTGCTGGAGCTCGACAACGACGTCTTGACCGGTCGCATGGTGAACCAGCCCTGGGGCGATATTTGCGATGGCGCTGAAAAACGCACCATGCTGCTGCAAACCTGCGCGGCCCTGGGCATCAGCCCAGGCCAGGCGATCACGGTGGGCGACGGCGCCAACGACCTGCCCATGATGGCGGAGTCCGGCTTGTCGGTGGCCTTCCACGCCAAACCGGCGGTGCGTGAACTGGCCAATGTGTCGATCGAGTCCGGCGGGCTGGATCGGCTGCTGACGCTGTTCCAGGACTGACCGTCGCCATGCACTGAGCGCACATCCCGCACCGGATCCCCTATCATTTGTGTGCCGGTCGTTTCCCGGATCGAGTATTTATGTCACCCACCATCAATCCATCACTTGTTGAATTACGTCATCTGAGCTTTGGCTACGCCGAGCGCCCCGTGCTGACGGATGTGTCAATGCACATCCCCCGAGGCAAGGTGACGGCACTCATCGGGCCGATGGGCGGCGGCAAGTCGACCACGCTGCGCCTGATGGGCGGCCAGAGCCGGGCCTGGTCGGGACAAATGTTGTTTGACGGGCAGGACCTGGGGCCGATGAACCGGCAACAACTTTACGCTGTCAGGCGCCGCATGGGCATGTTGTTTCAGTTTGGCGCGCTGTTTGCCGACATGAGCGTGTTCGAGAACGTGGCTTTTCCGCTGCGCGAGCACACCGATTTGCCCGAAGCACTGATCCGCGACATTGTGCTGATGAAGCTCAATGCCGTGGGCCTGCGCAACGCGCGGGATCTCATGCCCAGCGAGGTCTCGGGCGGCATGGCCAAGCGCATCGGCATTGCGCGGGCCATTGCGCTGGACCCCGAACTTTTGATGTACGACGAACCTTTTTCCGGGCTCGACCCGATTTCCCTGCGCGTCGCGGCGCGGCTGATTCGCCAGCTCAACGACTCGATGGGGCTGACCAGCATTTTTGCCTCACATGAGTTGACCGAAACCCTTGAAATTGCCGACCATGTGATCATTCTCGACCAGGGTAAGGTCGCGTTCCAGGGGACCGTGGCCGAGGTACGCGCCAGCACCGACCCGCTGGTGTTCCAGTACATCAACGAACGCCCGGATGGCCCGGTGCGCTTTCACTACCCAGCGGTTCCGCTTGCGGAAGACTTTGGTATCACCGCGACTGCTGGACTACGCCGCTGAGATTGGCTCGGGCACGCTGGGCAGGCCGGCCAATGCCATGGCCAGTTCGCTTTCGGAATAGTGCTCGTCGGTCAGTTCACCGGCAAAGTACTTCTGGTATGAGGTCATGTCGAAGTGACCATGGCCGCAGAGGTTGAACAGAATGGTCTCGGCCTTGCCTTCGGCCTTGCAGCGCAGCGCCTCGACAATCGCGCCCTTGATGGCGTGGTTGGCTTCCGGGGCGGGCACGATGCCCTCGTGGCGCGCAAACAGCACGCCAGCCTCAAAACACTCGACCTGGTTGTACGACACGGCCTCCAGCAGGCCCAGCTCCTTGACGTGCGACACCATCGGTGCCATGCCGTGGTAGCGCAGGCCGCCGGCGTGAAAACCCGGCGGCGTGAACTGGCTGCCCAGCGTGTGCATTTTGGTCAGCGGCGTCATGTGGCCGGTATCACCAAAATCGTAGGCGTATTTGCCGCGCGTCAGCGACGGGCAGGCAGCAGGCTCGACCGCCACGATGCGCGGCTTGGGGCCACCGCGCAGGCCATGGCCAATGAACGGGAAGGCAATGCCGGCAAAGTTGGAGCCGCCACCGGTGCAGCCCACCACCACGTCGGGCCAGGCGTCGGCCATTTCCATCTGCAGCATGGCTTCCTGGCCGATGATGGTCTGGTGCAGCAGCACATGGTTGAGCACTGAGCCGAGCGCGTATTTGGTGTCGTCACGTTGCACGGCAAGCTCCACCGCTTCCGAGATGGCAATGCCCAGGCTGCCGGGGTGGTGCGGGTCCTTGGCCAGCACCGAGCGGCCGTAAGCGGTCTCAGTCGAGGGCGAGGCAAAACAGCGGGCGCCATAGGTTTCCATGACGGCGCGGCGGTAGGGTTTCTGGTCGTAGGAGACACGCACCTGAAACACCTCAACCTCCAGGCCGTAAATCTGGCCGGCGAACGCCAGCGAGGTGCCCCACTGGCCGGCGCCGGTCTCGGTCACCAGGCGCTTGATGCCGGCCTCCTTGTTGTAGAAAGCCTGGGGCACCGCGGTATTGGGCTTGTGGCTGCCGGCGGGGCTGCCGCCTTCGTACTTGTAGAAAATTTTGGCCGGCGTACCCAGCGCTTTTTCCAGGCGGTGGGCGCGAAACAGCGGGGCCGGGCGCCACAGTTGGAACACCTCACGCACTGGCTCGGGGATCTCAATCTCGCGCTCCAGGCTCACCTCCTGCATGATCAGGGACATCGGGAACAGCGGCGCCAGATCGTCGGGGCCGACCGGCTTCAGGGTGCCGGGGTGCAACACGGCAGGCAGCGGCTTGGGCAGGTCGGCCTGCAGGTTGTACCAGAACCTGGGCATCTGGTTCTCGTTTAACAGGTACTTGGTTTGCTGGCTCATGGCGGCTCCTGAAAAGTTTCAAATAACGCTTGCCTTAAGTATGCGCTTGATCCGCTGCACAGAGCCTGGGGCGAGCGCCCGGGTTTACCCTCAAAACGTCAGCGTTTTGACGCCGTCGGCAGTACCCAGCAGGCAAATTTGCGCTTTTTGAAAAGCAAAGACACCCACGGTCACCACGCCCGGCCACTGGTTTACTTCGGCCTCAAAGGCCAGCGGGTCGCTGATGTGCAAGCCGGTCACATCGATCAGGTACTGGCCGTTGTCGGTGACGAGCGGCGAGTCATAGCGCAGACGCAACGTCGCTTGCCCGCCCATGGCGGCGAACTGGCGCATCACTCGGTGTGCTGCCATGGGGATCACCTCCACCGGCAGCGGGTAGTTGCCCAGCGTTTGCACCAGCTTGGACTCGTCGGCAATGCAGACAAACTGGCGCGACTGCGCCGCCACAATTTTTTCGCGCGTGAGCGCGGCACCGCCGCCCTTGATCATGTGGCCGTGGTGGTCGATCTCGTCGGCGCCGTCGATGTAAACCGCCAGTTCAGCCACGTCATTGGCATCGAAGACCCGGATGCCCAGCGCCTGCAGCCGCTCGGTGCTGGCCACGGAACTTGACACCGCGCCCCTGATCTGGTCCTTGATGCTGGCCAGTGCGTCGATGAATTTATTGACCGTGGAGCCGGTGCCCACGCCGACGATTTCACCCGGCACCACGTATTTGAGCGCAGCCTGACCCACCAGAGTTTTGAGTTCGTCTTGAGAAAGTGTTGCCATTACGGGGTCCTTGAGGGGGTTGATCTGGGAAAATACCTGAAACTTGATGGAATTATCCAATGGCTCTAGTCCCCTACGCCCTCACCCGTCCCTTTTTATTCAGCCTCGACCCCGAAGTTGCCCACGAAGTCACACTGCATTCGCTGGCGCGCACCCAGGGCAGCGCCTTGAAATGGGCCTATGGCAGCGCGCGAGTAAACGACCCTGTGGTGCTGGCCGGGTTGACCTTTCCCAACCGGGTCGGCATGGCCGCCGGACTGGACAAAAACGCCCGCTGCATCGATGGCCTGGGCGCCATGGGCTTTGGTTTTGTCGAGGTCGGCACCGTCACGCCGCTGGCCCAACCCGGCAACCCCAAGCCGCGCATGTTCCGCCTGCCTCAGGCGCAGGCGCTGATCAACCGGCTGGGCTTCAACAATGACGGCTTGGCGGCTTTTATTGCCAACGTGAAGCGCTCCAGGCTGTACCAAACGCGCCAGTCCAGCTCGCCTGACGCCACGCCCATGCTGCTGGGCCTGAACATTGGTAAAAATGCTGCCACGCCCATCGAGCGCGCCACCGACGACTACCTGACCTGTCTGGACGGGGTCTACCCTTACGCCGACTACGTCACAGTCAATATTTCCAGCCCCAACACCAAAAACCTGCGCAGTCTGCAAAGTGATGAAGCGCTGGATGGCTTGCTGGGCGCCATTTCGGAGCGGCGCGAGGCGCTGGCCCAAAAGCACGGCAAGCACATCCCGATCTTTCTCAAGATTGCACCCGACCTGGACGCGGACCAGATCCGGGTGATCGCCGAAACCTTGAAACGCTACGGGCTTGACGCGTCTGGCCAGGTCAACAACGCCTGGGGCGTGGTGGCCACCAACACCACCCTGGGCCGCGAGGCCGTCAAGGGACTGGCCCATGCCGAAGAAGCCGGCGGCCTGTCGGGCGCACCGGTGTTGGCCATGAGTAACCAGGTGATCAGCCAGTTGCGCGCCGCCTTGGGACCGCGGTTCCCGATCATCGGTGTTGGCGGCATCATGAACGCCGAAAATGCGGTGAGCAAAATCAGGGCCGGCGCCGATGTGGTGCAGATCTACACCGGCCTGATTTACCAGGGTCCCGCATTGGTCAAACAGGCTGCCGCCCTGATCAAGAACACCTTTTAATGGGGGTCAGACTCCAATTAACTCCTGGAACTGGTGAGGCGAAATCAATTGGAATCTGACCCCCATTGTTTTACCAGGTCACCGATGGCGAGGCAACTGGTGAGGCCGGGGGACTCGATGCCGAACAGGTTGACCAAGCCCGGCACGCCGTGCTCACGCGGACCCTGAATCACGAAGTCCCTGGCAGCCTCACCCGGGGCATTGATCTTGGGGCGAATGCCGGCATAACCGGGTAGCAGCGCGCCGTCCTGCAGCCCGGGCCAGTACTTGCGCACTTCGGCGTAAAAACCGTCGCCGCGCGCCGGGTCCACCGTCAGGTCGTCGGGTGATTCCACCCATTGCACATCGGGGCCAAACTTGGCCTGGCCGCCCAGGTCCAGCGTCAGGTGCACACCCAGCCCGGCGGCTTGGGGTACCGGGTAGATCAAATGCGAGAACGGTGCCCTTGTGGCCAGGGT
>JBASJO010000107.1:0-2830 GCA_049655365.1 Rhodoferax sp.
GCCCGGGTGGCCGAGGTGCTGGCGCTGGTGGGACTGGAAGGCCAGGAAAACCGATTCCCCCACGAGTTGTCGGGCGGGCAGCAACAGCGCGTGGCGCTGGCGCGGGCGCTGGCCCCCGGGCCGCGCCTGCTGTTGCTGGATGAGCCTTTCTCCAACCTGGATGTGGACCTGCGCGAACGGCTGGCCTACGAGGTACGCGGTATCCTGAAAGCCGCCAACGCCACCGCCCTGTTTGTCACCCACGACCAGCTGGAAGCGTTTGCCGTGGGCGACACCATTGGCGTCATGCACCAGGGCGAACTGCACCAGTGGGACAGCGCCTACACGCTGTACCACCGGCCGGCCTCGCGCTTTGTCGCCGAATTCATTGGCCATGGTGTTTTTGCCCCGGCCGTGATCCGCGACGTGGCGGGTGAAGTGGTGGTGCAGACGCCGCTGGGCAACCTGACCGACATGGCCGAGTGCCCGCTGCCTTGCGCCTATTCGGGCGGTGCCTGCGACGTGCTGCTGCGCGCCGACGACATCGTGCACGATGACGATGCACCAGTGAAGGCGCAGATCATGCGCAAGGCGTTTCGCGGCGCCGAATTTCTCTACACCTTGCGCCTGGCCACCGGCGAAACCGTGATGGCGCTGGTGCCCAGCCACCACGACCATTCGCTGGGGGAGTGGATCGGCATTCGGGCCCAGGTCGACCATGTGGTGACCTTCAACCGCGACTGCCCGCAACACGATGGCCGCATGTGCCGCATGCCCTGTGAGCACACCACGCGCCCGGCCGATCTGGCGCAACCGGTACAGTGGCGTACTGCCCGACCGGAGACTGACGGCGCCATGCGCGGCGCCTGATCCTCTGGTTTCTTTCCGGTGGCCTCGCTCCGTATGGCCATCGTCAATCCTCTATGGCGAGATGCTGCGCAGGTAGGCGCGCCAGCCACCCAGGTGGCTGATGTCCTTGGCCATCGAGGTGGCATAGGCCTCACAGACAAAGCCCTGCACCTGGCTGCCATCAGCGAGCTCAATTGAACCAATGCCCAGCGGTGCCGGGATACCCGCCACAAACGAGCCAAAATTCTGCGCCGGCAACTCCCACACCTCCAGTTCAATCGCAGTCCCCCCTTCAGCGACCCGCACCATGCCGGGCCGGAACGGTGGCCCGCCGGGCAAGGCAAACAACTGGTAGCAGGACGCGCTGTGCGTGGTCTGCAGCAACCGGGCGCCGCGCTGCGTCAGTTGCCAGTTCAGGGGCAGGCCGCTTAAATGGGCGCCGCACACCGCCACCCGCACCAGGCCCGATGGAAACGCGGCCATGTCCGGCGCGGCACCAGGTAAACGATGTGGTGCGTGCGGCATGGCACCCACAGTCGCCACGGTGCGCCCATGCAGGCGTGCGGCCAGCGACAGCAGCGGCAGGTCCTGACCCGCAGGTGCCACCAGCGTCACGCCCCAAGGCATGTTCGCCATCTGGGCAGTCATGAAACCGGTGGGTACAGCCACCGCGGCCAGATCCAGCAGGTTGACGAAATTGGTGTAATGGCCCAGGTTGGAGTTGAGCCGGATCGGGTCTGCTTCCACCGCAGCAATGGTGTAGGCCGTGCTGGCGGTCGGCGTGACCAGGCAGTCGATGTGTTGCCAGACCGGCAGTGTTTGCTGCTGCAGTTCTTTTAGGCGGTAAAACGCAGCAAAGGTATCGGGGGCGGATATCCGGATGCCTTTTTCGGTGATGGCGCGTGTCACCGGATGCAGCGCTTCAGGCTGGGCCTCGATAAAGGCGCGGATGGCCTGGTAACGCTCGGCCACCCACGGGCCTTCATAGAGCAGGGTCGCCACCGCGCGAAACGGCCTCAGGTCCACAGTCACCGGCGTGCCGCCCAGGGCGACCAGCTGCGCCACCGCCTGGGCGAACTGGGCCGGTCCTTCGGGGTTGCCATGAAATTCCAGATCGGCTTCACGCGGCACGCCAAAACGAAAGACGCTGGCGACGCCAAAGTTGTGGCCGTGTGGTGGCAGCTTGCGCGAATACGCATCCAGCGGGTCTTCGCCCTGCGCGACCGCCAGCACGGCGGCCGCATCACCAGCGGTGAGCGCAAACACCGACACCACGTCCAACGTGCGGCAGGCCGGCACCACCCCGGTGGCGGGCAGTCGGCCGCAGGTGGGTTTCAGGCCCACCAGGTTGTTCAGCATGGCCGGCACACGGCCGGAACCCGCGGTGTCGGTGCCCAGCGAGAAACTGGCCAGACCCCGCGCCACCGACACGGCCGAACCAGCCGATGAGCCGCCCGAGACGTAATCCGGGTTGATGCCGTTGCGGCATGCGCCATAAGGCGAGCGTACCCCCACCAGACCGGTGGCGAACTGGTCCAGGTTGGTCTTGCCCACGGGAATAGCGCCGGCCGCAATGAGCCGCTGCACCACCGTGGCGCTGGCCTCGGGGGTGTAGGCAAACTCGGGGCAGGCCGCCGTGGTGGGGATGCCGGCCAGGTCGATGTTGTCCTTGATGGCAAAGGGAATGCCGTACAGGGGCAAGGTGTTCGGATCACGCCCGGTCAGTGCCGCTGCAAAGGCGCGCATTTCATCGAGCGCGAGACGGCGAATCCAGACATGGCGATCCAACGCCGCGTCTTCCGCCAGCATCTGCGCATGCAGGGCCTCCACCAGCGCCGTCGGCGTCAGGCTGCCATCGAGGTAACGGGCCCGCAGCGCGGGAATGGACAAATCAAGCATCTTCATCTCCTGTATTCCTGTTCGGTTAACGCATCAGCACCAGGGCCTGGCCGGCGGTCACGGCCTGACCTTCGGTGCACAGCAGTTGTTCAATACAACCGTC
>JBASJO010000108.1:0-2116 GCA_049655365.1 Rhodoferax sp.
TCATGTCCATGGTGATCACCCTCTTCATTCCCTTGCTGCACAAAACAGCAGGGTAGGTAAAACACCTGGCTCAGTTTTAGGTCGGCATCACACCAAAAAGTGGCTCAGTTTTCGGTCGGCGTCAACACTCCTAAATCAGACTTCTTGTTGAACCTGTCACGGTGGAAAGGTCAAGTCGGACGGTGCGCCTCCACCAATGGAAGGCACAGCGTTCGAGATGAAAAAAATGTAATGCGGTGGTCAGCGTCCTGTTGGGTGCGGTTTCATACAGTCAACTTGTGCTCTTCGCACAGGCAAGAAATCCGGTTTCACTTCTTATTGCAAGGACTTCAAAATGACCTCCAAAATCGTAAAGCTTTCTCTGGCCATGGCCCTCGTCACCTTGTCTGGTCTGTCCCTGGCCGATGCCGCCAAGGATCGGATCGACCCGAAAGTGCATGACAAGATGTTGCACGGAGATGCACCGACACCTCAAATCGTGGAGAAAACCGATGGCTACGGTCGGAACACTCCCAAGGCTCCGGTTGACCCGAAAGTGCATGACAAGATGCTGCACGGAGATTCGCCAACACCCTACATCGTGGAGAAAACCGATATGGGTGCACAAGCCAGCCCATCTCGTCAGCAGATACGCAATGACCGAGGCGGAAAATTTGAGAACCTCTACATCAACTAATCGCTTCACGGTTCCCTTTCGGCCCGATGCCAGCGCATCGGGTCTTTTTTTTGGTGACGAATAGGTACGGGTTTCTGAACAGAAGAAACCGTTCAGCGTTTTAGCGACTTTTGGTACTGTGCGTTGGCCTGATCGTGCCGTGCCTGGGTTTCCTTGGGCCACTGTGCCTTGATCCATGACAGCACGGCAATGATTTCCGAATCGTTCAACACACCGTCGTAAATGGGCATGTTGGTCTGGTAGTCAGGCTGCTGGATTAACTTCGCCAGCCCATATTTGGTAGTGGCGAAAAGTTGTGCGTCAGGGTGATGCCAGGTGTGACCGCTCTGGTCGTGAATGCGGGAGCCCGCATCTACACCCAGCACGTACGTGCCTGCGGCCATCAGCAGAACCACCAGGAGCACCCCTAAACCCAACCTCAACTGGCTTCTGCCCATGGTGATGTCGGGCATGTCAGCTTTTGCAACAGCAGCCGGAATTGACTGGCGCGGTGTACAGATGAGGTGCGCCCGAATGCAAGATGCGGGCGGAGTATCCCGCTTCTTGCAGCGAGAGAATCAAGAGATCCCCATTAAGTGGGGCAAGGGAAGAGTCGGCCTTGACGTGCGCCGTGCCCGCCTTCAAATCGACTTCGACAGCACCTACTCCGGCAACGGCCCGCAAGGCTTGCGTGACACGCGCCGTGCACATGGAGCAAGTCATGCCAGCAATGACCAAATCAATGGAGGTCATGATTCACCTTGACAGCTGAAATATTCCCCAAGCTGCCTTTTGTCAGCCTAGCTTGGGTATGAAACGCGGTACACGGCTTGCGTAGTCTTGCCAGGCCTGACCGAATCGCACCGCGCTCTCGCGCTCTTCGGTCAATGCCAAGCGGCCGTACATGACCAACATGACAGGAAACATCAGCAAGGTGAGGATGGTTGGCCATTGCAACAGGAAGCCGAACATGATCAAGACGAACCCGATGTACTGCGGGTGGCGCACGCGGGCGTAGAGGCCAGACTGTGCGAGTTGGCCATGGCGCTGGGCTTCGTAAAGCACAGGCCATGCTTCGGCCAGGACCCAGAATCCGCCCCCAATGAACAGGTAGCTGAGGATGTGGAATGGACCAAAATGAGGATCGCCGCCCCAGCCAAACAACAGCTCCAAGAGATGACCGGCGTCATGACTCAAAAAGTCCACACCAGGGAGTTTTTGCCCCAACCATCCGGACATAAAGTAGATGGTCAGCGGAAAACCGTACATCTCGACAAACAGCGCAACGATAAACGCCGTGAACGCGCCAAAACTGCGCCAGTCGCGCGCGGTGGCCGGCTTGAAGAAGCTGAAGGCGAACATGGCGAAGACGGCGACGTTGATGGCCACCAGCAGCCACAGGCCGTAAGAGGATCCAGAGTGGTTCATCGCTTTTAGCTCCTGCGCTGATCGTCGTTTTGC
>JBASJO010000109.1:0-2374 GCA_049655365.1 Rhodoferax sp.
ACAAAGGCAAGCCCGGCGCGTTGGCGCACAACACACTGGTGCACCGGATCGCCGTGTTGTCCAAAGCGCACCAGATGCGCGAGTTCAAGAATCCCTGCCACGACCCCAAGGTGCGCGAGCTGCTGTCACGCACGCGCAAGGCCTACG
Source organism: Rhodoferax sp. (assembly GCA_049655365.1). Classification (GTDB taxonomy): domain Bacteria; phylum Pseudomonadota; class Gammaproteobacteria; order Burkholderiales; family Burkholderiaceae_C; genus Rhodoferax. The sequence goes on from JBASJO010000109.1 coordinate 148, forward strand.
CCAAGCGTGGCGCCCTGCCCCAGAAGAAGGATGCGCTGACGAAAGATCCGCTGCAGGCAATCCTGGCCACCTGTGACGACTCGCTGCGCGGAAAGCGCGACCGCGCCCTGCTCCTCTTTGCCTGGTCCAGTGGCGGGCGCCGACGTTCCGAAGTAGCGGGCGCGGACATGCAGTTCTTAAAACGAGTGGGGCCGACCGACTTCATCTACGCCCTCTTCCACTCCAAGACCAATCAGGCTGGAACAGACCAGCCGGAAAATGGCAAGCCGGTACTGGGCGCTGCGGGGACGGCACTTAACGATTGGCTCCAGGCCGGTCCAATCACATCAGGCGCGATTTTTAGGAGAATTCGCAAGGGCGGGCATCTCGGTGAGGCCCTCTCCCCCGCTGCCGTGCGCACCATCGTCAAGGACCGCTGTGCGTTGGCGGGAATTGAAGGGGATTTTTCAGCGCATTCGTTGCGATCAGGCTTTGTGACCGAGGCCGGCCGCCAGAACGTGCCACTGGCGGAAACGATGGCGATGACGGGGCATCACAGCTTGGCGACGGTGTTGGGGTATTTTCGATCTGAAAGCGCTTTGTCGAGTGCAGCCGCCCGGCTATACGAATAAATGGCTTGCCCAAATGCGTCAGAAAAAGGTTAGCTCGACTACTGCTTCGAATTTGAGGCCGACCAGTGCATATGCTGGACATCACTGCCATTATTCCGGTCAACCAAGACCACTATCTTTGTAGTAAGAGATGAGAGACATTTGCAGCGTTTGCAGGTATTCGCGACCAGCAGCTATCCGTTTCCCAATTCACTGCCACTTACAAGCCGTTCGTGGCGTTCGGCAAGGTGCCCTCAGCCGTGAAAGGCAGGACCGGTCATTCGTCGACATGCTCCGAGGAGCCAAAGCAGACCTTCAGATTACTGGTTCGTTTTCCTTGACCCAGCTGGCTCTTGTGCAGCGTAAAGAGTCATTCGGGTTTTGACCATGAATGACTCCGGAAAGGCAAATTGCCGTCAGATGCTTCGCTCCAAAACTGTCACTTGAAATGCAGGTTTAACGTAGAGCTAGATTTTCTTATTGACCGCTATCGCACTTCGAAGCGAACTACTTCTGGATCAAATGGCTGTACATTGCCAGCTTCATCGCGGCGAAAACACATGATCCGTGTGCTGGACATGTTGATGCAGTACTTCGGGTCAAAGTGCAAGAAAGCCGTTGGAAAGAATTCATCGCTAGCTTCACGAACCGCGCCAGACCAAGAAAGGTCTAGATTACGTTTCCTAGACCAGTATTCGATTGCAGAGAGCGCAGTGCTCATAAAGTCATGACGACCAAGACTTGCGTGCTCAATGAACACCCCGTTGCGTAGAAAGCGGAAATAGCCTTCTAGGTTTACCTCGAACATGGCTGCCACAAAGATGCTGTTCTGACGATTTTGGTCACCAACTACAACATGCTTGGCGGCATCGGAAACATCAGACATCAGGCGAGCTGCCTCAGATTCTGTATCAACCTCAGGTTGAATTTTCTTTGGTTTACATCCTCGATCGAGAGCGAGTATGTCAACTTGATGTTTGATTGCGGTGGCTATTGCCGAGACCCGCGTAGTTACATCAGACAGGTCAGGCTGAAATGCATACCGTTCGATGAGAAGAGCGTTTAACTCATCCCAAGGCTTAGCTATGTCGTTCAGAAACTTCAGTTCCGCGTGCATTGGAAAAATCTAACGTTGGCGGTATGCCGCCGAAAGGTCGGCCATGACCAACCAGTTAGGGGAATGGCTAAACAATTCCACGGTTGTCGTACTTGATGGGCTTAAAAAATTCATCTTTCTTAGCCGTCTTGAGTTTCTCAAGATCAGAGACGCATTGATCGTGTTGATTCTTGAGCGCGTCGAGTTCTTGCCTGAGACCAGAAATTACGTCATTCGCCAGCTTCAATTCATGGCGGTACTCGACTGCCTTAAGAGTCGCTGCAAGTGCGGCGAGACCAAGAGCGGAGGCAAGTGCCCAAACATGGATAAGTTCCATAGGAATACCTCTAATCGGGATAGGAAGAAGCCTCGCGGCCCCTCCCTCCCACACCACCGGACATACGGGTCACGTATCCGGCGGTTCCTTGAAACTTCGTTGATCTCATGCTGCCCTGGCCCGCGCCAACTCGGGCAGCCCCATTTGACGAAACAGCTTTGCAGGCAGCGCCAAATTCAGCGCTGGCGTTTTGCTCAGGCGCCA
>JBASJO010000110.1:0-5053 GCA_049655365.1 Rhodoferax sp.
GATCAAAAATGACTTGGACCGCCTCGGCATGGCCCGTGGTGTGGCTGGAAACCTCGGCATACGTCGGGTTGGCCGTCTTGCCACCGATGTAACCCGAGGTGGTGGCCAGCACGCCCGGCACCTTGTCAAAGTCGGCCTCGGTGCACCAGAAGCAGCCGCCGGCAAAGATCGCTATTTCGCTGCCCGCTGGCAGCGGCGCAGTGCTGGTTTGCCCGGCCATCTCGGGTGCCTGGCGCGGCGTGGCCAGCACCCACCAGCCGATCAAGGCCAACAGGAGCACCAGGCCCAGCCAGAAAGCGCGCTGGGTGGATTTGGGTATTGTCTTTTTTGGCGGGGTGTTCATGGCGCATGATAAATCGATGTGATCTGTGACAAACTTGAAGTCATGAATTCATTCCCTGAAGGTTTCCGCGCCTTGGTCATCGGCGCCAGCGGTGGCCTTGGCCAGGCCTTTGTGCAGGTACTGCAAGCCAACCCGCGCTGCGCCGAAGTGATTGGCGTGCACCGCCACTCCGAGCCCCGCATTGACTTTGACGACGAGGCCAGTGTGGCGGACGCAGCACAGGCGTTGGCGGCCGGTGGCAAATTTCACCTGATCATCAACGCCGCCGGCCTGCTGCACAACGCTGATTTCATGCCCGAGAAAAAACTGGCCGACCTGAGTTACGCGCAGCTCGAAGTCACCTTTCGCGCCAACACCTTCGGTCCGGCGCTGGTGTTGCGCCACTTCAGCCCGCTGCTTGATGGCCAACGCGGGATGCTGGCCGTCGTTTCGGCCAAGGTCGGCAGCATCGAAGACAACCGCCTGGGCGGCTGGTACAGCTACCGGGCATCCAAGGCAGCACTCAACATGCTGCTGAAAACTGCCGCTATCGAGCTCAAGCGCAGCAAGCCCAAGGCGGTGCTGGTCAGCCTGCACCCCGGCACGGTGAACACCGGGCTGTCCAAGCCTTTCAAGGGTGAACAGATTGGCCGCCCGGCCCTGGTCGCCGCACAAGAGATGCTGACGGTGCTGGACGGATTGACCGCTGCTGACACGGGTTCGTTTGTGACCTACAACGGTGAACGGCTGCCCTGGTGAGGGTGACCTGCGCCGTCGCGTGATCACTGTTGGCCAGTGCGCTAGTTGCGCATCATCCGCGCCAGATCGGCATTCAAGCGGGCCAGTTCGTCGCGCAGTTGACGGCGTTCTTGCGGGGTCACGACACCGTCGCGCTTGTAGGCGGCTTCGTGGCGGGCTATGGCGCGCTCGCGGTTGTGCAGCCTGCGCGCTTCGCGCTGGTTGATGCGACCAGACCGCACGCCTTCATCAATACGTGCGCTGATGTTGATCTGACGGTTATCAATGCCGGGGGTCGTGCTGGCGAAGTTGCCCGGTGGCTGAACATAGTCGTTGTTCATCATCAAACGTTCAACTTCGTTACCTAACCGATCCACGTCAACGCGCAACTGCTGGCGCTCTTGCGGTGTGGTCGTGCCATTGGCTTTGAAGCGGCTCTCGCGCAGGTCAATCTCGCGGTCACGGCGCAGCAACTCCCTGGCCTCGGAGGGCGTGATGTGACCGGACGCCATGCCTTGCTGAATGCGTGCGCTGATGGCCTGCTGCGCGCGGTCAATGGCCGGCGTACTGGTGCCTTGCGCCATGGCCGGGACCAGCCCCAGGCCCAGAAAGAGCGCAGAGGCCAACAGCGACGTGGTGAAGAATTTCGATTTCATGGTGTTCCTTTTTTGGGGGAGTGGTTGAACCGGCGATGGCCAGCTATGGGCTGGCATCGACCCCATGCTTTTCAACATGTGTCCGGATACTATTCAGGACCCATGAAGATGTCTGTGCGCGCCCGTACAGTTCAGGCGCCACGCCAACGCCACCTCAGGGCTGGCAGCCGCTGCCGATCTCAGCCAGGCTGATGGCGTCGACCGGGCATCTGGCGGCGCAGTCGCCGCAGCCGGTGCAGCGCGCAGGTTCTTGCAGCACTGAACGCTTTTTCCAGTCCTTGGTCTCGAACGTGATCAGGCGCAGTTCACACGCTGAGATGCAGCGACCGCAACCGGTGCAACGGGCCGGGTCGATGTGGGCGATCTGCGTTGCCATGGCGGAGCGTCAAGCGGGTGGACGTGGCCGTCGTCGGCACGCTTGCTTGCCGTTCAGCCTTGCCGGCGCAGCTCGCGCAGCATGAACAGATACAGCCCTTCCACCTTGTCACGCGCCCAGGGCGTTTTGCGCAGGAACTTCAGGCTCGACGCGACGCTGGGCTCATGTGTGAAGCAGCGCACCGGGATACGTTCGCCCAGGCCGGGCCAGCCGTAATGGGCGCTCAAGGCGGTCACCATGGCTTCCAGTGTGATGCCGTGCAAAGGGTTGCGGGCTTGCGGTGCGGCTGGCGTCCGGGATTTATCGTCGGCGGGTTCTGCGGGTGAGGTGCTCATGCTCCGATTTTCGCACTGGTGACCTATTTCTTGCCGACTGAGCTGCCCCGTTTGACTTTTTTGTCCTTGGCCGGTTTGTCGGTGCTGGCCTCGTTCGATGGCGTTGGCTGTTGCAAGGCCGACTCCAGACGCTCGCACAGGGTGCGCAAAATCTTGACCCGGGCGTAATTCTTGTCATTGGCCTCGACCAGCGTCCAGGGCGCCTCGCCGGTGCTGGTGCGCTCCACCATGTCGCAAATGGCTTGCTGGTAGTCGTGCCATTTTTCGCGGTTGCGCCAGTCTTCCTGGGTGATCTTGAAGCGCTTGAACTCAACCTGTTCCCGCTCCTTGAAGCGTTGGAGCTGCTCGGCTTGGCTGATCTGCAGCCAGAATTTGACCACGATGACGCCGGCCTCGATCAGCTCGTGCTCGAAGTCGTTGATTTCGCTGTAGCCGCGCAGCCAGTCAGCTTCGGTGCAAAGGCCTTCCACCCGTTCCACCAGCACCCGGCCATACCAGGTGCGGTCAAAAATCGCAACGTGGCCGTGGCGTGGCAGGTTGCGCCAGAAGCGCCACAGGTGGGGTTGGGCCTTTTCTTCATCGGTGGGGGCTGCCACCGGCGTCACCTGGTACTGGCGTGCATCCAGCGCGGCTGTCACCCGCCGGATGGCGCCGCCTTTGCCTGCGGCATCGGCGCCTTCAAAGGCGCACACCAGCGAGCGGCTCTTGAAGCGCTCGTCACGCACCAATTCCGACAGGCGTCCCTGCCATTTGGCCAGTTCGTCCTTGTAGGGCTTGTCAGCCAGCTTCAGCGTCAAGTCCAGCTCGGACAACACGTTGCGGCCGTCCAGGTTCACCCGCACCATGGGGGCCATGGGCGTGTGCGGTGCCACCGTGGCCGCGAGCTTGCTTTGCATCGCTTTGAGCAAGACCTGGCCCACCATCAGGTCGCGGTAGCGGTCGTCAGACGCCTCCAGCACCACCCAGGGTGCCGCTGCCGTGTTGGTGATGCGCAATAAGTGGCGCGCGGCGTCCTGCAACTGGTCGTAGGTTTTCAGGCGGTCCCAGTTCCATTGCGTGACGCGCCAGGCGGTACGCGGGTCGCTGGAAAGGGCCTTGAGGCGCTGTTTTTGGCCGTCCTTGGTCAGGTGAAACCAGAACTTGAGCACCAGCGCGCCTTCGTTGACCAGCATCTCTTCAAAGCGGTTGATCTGTTCGGCGCGGGCATCGAGTTCCTTGACTGAAATGGTACCTTCGATGCGTTCGCGAATCGGGTCGGAGTACCAGGAGCCGGCAAATATGCCGACCCGGCCCTTGGGTGGCAGACTGCGCCAAAAGCGCCACATCGGCGGGCGCTCGCGCTCTTCGTCGCTGGGCTGGGAAAACGCCATCGTCGAGATGAAACGCGGGTCCATCCACGCATAGAGCGCGTTGATGGTCTCACCCTTGCCAGCGCCGTCCTGGCCGCTGATGAGCACCACCACCGGTGTCTTGTGCTGCTCGAACAAATCAACCTGTGCAGCCAGCAGGGCGGCGCGCAAAGCGGGTACGGCTTCACGGTAGGCGGCCTTGCCGAGCTTGTGGCCAATTTCGGCAGATTGAAACATCGGGTGCTTTCAGTGAGTCGTTAAACAGCGGGCAATTGGTGTTGACCATGGCCACGATACAGGCACGGCAGCAAATTGCACCACTTGCCGGCACTATTTTTTTGACAGAACGCAAAAAAATCAGGGTTTTCCCTGTGTAAAGTGACCCATTTAGCCCGGCCTGGCGCCGTCAAGGGGCATTTGAATCCGTTACAGTTCCATCTCTTATGACGACCCCGCGCCCATCCCTTGAAGTTGCCGTGATCATGCAACGCGTGGCCAACACCGGCCCGGCTGCCCGTTGGCAAGCCTGGCGTTGGCAGTTGGCCGACGTCGTGATGAACGAGGCCGGTTTTGGCACCGAGCCGCGCTTGTTGTACCAGAATGACACCGAGCAACGCTGGTTGCATGGTGGTTTCAAGGTGGAGTTGTTCAGCGACGATGGCGAAGGTTATTACCTGAATACCAGTACCGACGTGCCGAGCTGGTTTGTCTTGTGGCGCATGGAAGACGAGCCCAGTGTGGCCGCCGAGCCCATTCCGAAGCCTCTGGTGGTGAGCCTGAGCTACTACGACGCGGGTCGCTGGCTGGACGCCCAGGAAACCGTGGAGCAGGTGCCTGCGCCCGCGCCGGTGGTCGCCTGGCTGCAGGCTTTTGTCGATGAGCACCATGTGGTTGAGCCCAAGCGGCGCAAGCGGCCCGAGAGTTTCAGGTCGCTCACCGACCGCTTTGGCAACCCGGCCTCGATCAGCACCGATAAAGGCTTTGGCAATGGCCGGGGCGGTGGCCGTGGCTGACGGCTTTTTGGGCCGCTGGTCGCAGCGCAAACAGGCACTGCGCGAGGGCAGGGTGGTGGACGAGCCCGTCGCGCCCAAGGCCGCCGGGCACGCCGATTCCGCTGCGCCTGCCGTTCCTGCGAGCGCACCGCCTCAAGCTGAAAATAAGCCACTGGAGGTGGCTGCAAAACCGGCCCCGACCCTGGCCGACGTCCAGGCGCTGCAAGCCGACAGCAGCTTTGCCCCCTTTGTGGCGCGCGATGTGGCCCCCGAGGTGCGCAACGC
>JBASJO010000111.1:0-3209 GCA_049655365.1 Rhodoferax sp.
ACCAACCGCAGTTACCGCCGACAAGGCGGCAACACGGGCCAACTTAAAAAAGTTTCTTCTCTTCATTGAATTTACTCCTTGTCACGCTTCAAAAAGGGAGCGAAGGAGACCACAACGACCCCCAAAGCTGGCTTGTTTTCATGATCGAGCCCGCGTGTCAGTTGGCTCTATCACAATATCATCATACCAAAGAGGGTTCGTTTTCAATACCTCGTAAACCCCTACTTCCCTCGATTCTTCATGCCTCCATTGCTGCCTCGACTCGATTGAATCGCCTACATGGTCCGCCCAAGGAAAACAAGTTTTTGCGCTGTAAATGTTTGAACGGTTTACTGCCTTGTATCCGCGGCGTTTGTGCAGGTGTGGTGTCCGTTTTTCCGGGGCCCAGCAGCAAGACAGGAAGTCCGCATAATGGGATGCTATGGAGTGCAAAAAAACAGGGGCAAGATCAGTTCAATTCAGTTTGGCAAAGTGACGCCGACCTTGTGACCAGCCGCCACAATCTCTTGCCAGGTCTGGGCATCCACCGCGATGCCCTCCTGCTCGCGCTGCTTGCGATAGCTCCGCTCCGGGTCGCCGGCCAGTTGCACCGCGTCAAAGCCAGGTGCCACCGGCCCCGCTTGGAGCCAATCGGTAAAGGCCAGGGCTTCCTGCTCGAAAGTGGCCTGGGTGCCGAGCCTGGTCGGGTCGATCAAAATAGTCAGCATACCGTTGAAGACAGCGCGCACGGCCGGGTCGGTTGGCTGATGCCAGGTGCCGCTACCGGTCAGGGCACCGCCCAGCAACTCGCAGGCCACCGCCAGACCATAACCCTTGTGTTCGCCAAAAGCCATCAGCGCCCCGAACAATCCATTGCTCTGGGGCACCACCACCACGCCAGGGTCGGTGGTGGGATGGCCGTGTTCGTCGATCAGCGTGCCGGGCTCGACGCGCCGGCCTTCGTTGTGCGCCACACGCATCTTGCCCTGCGCCACGCGGCTGGTGGCAAAGTCCAGCACAAAGGGCTCACGCCCTCTCAGCGGCACACCAATGCAGCAGGGGTTGGTGCCAAAGCGCCCGTCGGCGCCGCCAAACGGGGCCACCACAGGGCGCGACAACACATTGACAAAATGCAACGCGACCAGACCTTGGGCGACCGCCATTTCGGCAAAGTGCCCGATGCGACCCAGGTGGTGCGCATGGGACAGCGTCATGATGCAACTGCCATGCGCCTGGGCGCGGCTGATGCCAAGCGCCATGGCTTCTTCGCCCACAATCTGGCCGTAGCCGCGCTGGCCATCCAGTGTCAGCAGTGTGCCGGTGTCCAGCACCACCCGCAGGCTGGTATTGGGCTGCAGGCCGCCTTCGAGCACGGCGTCCACGTAACGCGGCAGCATGCCCACACCATGCGAGTCGTGGCCGCTCAAGTTGGCGAGCACCAGATTGGCCGCCACCCTTGCGCCCTCTTCGGGCGAACTGCCGGCCCCGACCAGAACAGCAGCCACTTGCGCCTGCAAGTCCGGGGCGTAAAGTATTTTTTTCATCAATTTACATCACTGCGCCAACTTGCCAGGGGACAAATTCGCTTTGGCCGTAGCCATGCCGCTCGCTTTTGCTTTTGACCCCTGAAGCAGTGGCCAAAACCAGTTCAAAAATACGCTGGCCCATTTCGGCAATGGTGCTGCTGCCGTCGATGATCTCGCCGCAATTGAGGTCGATGTCATCTTCCTGCTTGCGCCACAGCGCCGAGTTGGTCGAGAACTTGAGCGACGGTGATGGTGCGCAGCCGTAGGCGGAACCGCGCCCGGTGGTAAAACAAATCAGGTTGGCACCGCCAGCGACCTGACCGGTTGCGCTGACCGGATCGTAGCCCGGGGTGTCCATGTAGACAAAGCCATGCGCAGTCACTGGCTCGGCATATTCGTACACCGCCTGCAGGTTGCTGGTGCCGCCCTTGGCCACCGCACCCAGGGATTTCTCCAGGATGGTGGTCAAGCCGCCGGCCTTGTTGCCCGGCGACGGGTTGTTGTTCATCTCGCCGTCGTTGATCTGGGTGTAGTGCTCCCACCACTTGATGCGCTCGATCAGTTTTTCACCCACGTCGCGGGTCACGGCGCGGCGCGTCAGCAGGTGTTCGGCGCCATAGATCTCCGGGGTTTCGCTCAGGATGGCCGAGCCGCCATGCGCCACCAGCAAGTCCACCGCCGCGCCCAGCGCCGGGTTGGCGCTGATACCCGAGTAGCCGTCGGAGCCGCCGCATTGCAGACCGATGGTGATGTGGGCGGCGCTGCAGGGTTCACGCCGCACCGCATTGGCCGTGGGCAGCATGTCCTGAATCAGCGCAATGCCCTTGGCGACTGTTTTGGCCGTGCCGCCGCTGTCCTGAATGCTGAAGGTGCGCAGGGTGTCGCCCTCGCGCAGGCTGCTGCTGGCCAGCCAGGCATTGATCTGGTTGGACTCGCAGCCCAGGCCCACCACCAACACGGCGGCGAAATTGGCGTGGGTCGCGTAACCGGCCAGCGTGCGCTGCAAAATCTGCAGCCCCAGGCCGTCGCTGTCCATACCGCAACCGGTGCCGTGGGTCAGTGCCACCACGCCATCGACATTGGGGAAATCTGCCAGCGCGGCCGGATTGTTCTGGCGCGAAAAATGGTCGGCTATGGCACGCGCCGCCGTGGCCGAACAGTTCACGCTGGACAGCACACCAATGTAGTTGCGCGTGGCGACGCGGCCGTCAGCACGCTTGATGCCCATGAACGTGGCTTCACGCCGCAGCGGCGCCGGCTTGACATCAGCGCCAAAGTCATAGTCACGGGCAAAGTCGCCCTTGTTCGGGCCCATGTCCAGGTTGTGCGTGTGCACATGTTCACCCGCAGCAATCGGCTTGCTGGCAAAACCGATGACCTGGTTGTAGCGGCGCACCGGGGCACCGGCAGCAAGGGCATGGACTGCAATTTTGTGGCCAGCCGGGATCAGGCCCTTGATGGCGATGCCTTCAGCCACGGTACCGCTCACCAGTTGGGTGCGGGCAATCAGGACATCGTCCTGGGGGTGGAGTCGGATAACAGGTGTCATATTATTGAAAGACCAATCGTGGGAGCCAAAGAACCAGGCTCGGGAAGTAGGTGATGACGGCCAAACTGCCGAGCAAAGGCACCAGCCAGGGCAGGATCGACATGGTCGTTCTTTCCACAGAGAGTTTGGCTACCCTTGCCAGCACAAACAAGACC
>JBASJO010000112.1:0-2362 GCA_049655365.1 Rhodoferax sp.
CCGTTTCGTTTATTCAGCAAGAGACTTCAATATGGACAGTACCCCACATTTTCCCATTTACATGGACTACAGCGCCACCAACCCCTGCGATCAGCGGGTGGTGGATGCCATGATCCCCTGGCTGCGCGAGCATTTTGGTAACCCCGCCTCACGCAGTCACGCCTGGGGCTGGGAGGCTGAAGCCGCCGTGGAAAAAGCCCGGGAGCAGGTGGCTGCGCTGATCGGCGCCGACCCGCGCGAGATCGTCTGGACTTCAGGCGCCACCGAGTCCAACAATCTGGCACTCAAGGGCGCAGCGCACTTTTACCAGTCCAAGGGCAAGCACATCATCACGGTCAAGACCGAGCACAAGGCCGTACTCGACACCTGCCGCGAGCTGGAGCGCCAGGGCTTTGAAGTGACCTACCTCGACGTGCAATCCGATGGTCTGGTCAATCTGGACACCTTCAAGGCTGCCATTCGCCTCGACACCATCCTGGCCAGCGTGATGTATGTCAATAACGAAATCGGCGTGATTCAGGACGTGGCTGCCATTGGTGCCATTTGCCGCGAAAAGGGTGTGGTATTCCACGTGGATGCCGCCCAGGCCACCGGCCGTGTGGCTTTCGACATCAGCAAAATGCCGATCGACCTGATGAGCCTGACCGGCCACAAAACCTATGGCCCCAAGGGCATTGGCGCGCTGTTTGTGCGGCGCAAGCCCCGCATCCGTATCGAGGCGCAAATGCACGGCGGTGGACATGAACGCGGCATGCGCTCCGGCACGCTACCCACGCACCAGATCGTCGGCATGGGTGAGGCTTATCGCATTGCCAAGGAAGAAATGGCGACTGAGCTGCCAAAAATACAGGCACTGCACGACCGCATGATTGCCGGCTTGCAAGGCGTGGAGCAGGTTTTCATCAACGGCCACCTGACCCAGCGTGTGCCGCACAACCAGAACATGAGCTTCAATTACGTTGAGGGCGAGTCCCTGATCATGGGCATCAAGGGCCTGGCAGTGTCAAGTGGTTCGGCCTGTACCTCGGCCAGTCTGGAGCCCAGCTATGTGCTGCGCGCCCTGGGCCGCAGCGACGAACTGGCCCACAGCAGCCTGCGCATGACCATTGGCCGCTGGACCACTGAAGAAGAAATTGACTACGCCGTGGCCACCATCAAGGAAAATGTGGCGCGCCTGCGCGAGCTCAGTCCGCTGTGGGACATGTACAAAGAAGGTATTGATATCAGCACCATTCAATGGGCTGCTCATTAAAGGAGAAACAAAATGGCATATTCAGAAAAAGTGGTAGATCACTACGAAAACCCCCGCAATGTGGGCACTTTTGACAAGGGCGACGACTCCGTGGGCACCGGCATGGTCGGCGCGCCGGCCTGTGGCGACGTCATGAAGTTGCAAATCAAGGTCAACCCCGAAACCGGTGTGATCGAGGACGCGCGCTTCAAGACCTACGGCTGCGGCTCGGCCATTGCCTCGTCGTCGCTGGTCACCGAGTGGGTCAAGGGCAAGACGCTGGACCAGGCCTCTGCGCTAAAAAACAGCGAGATGGCCGAAGAACTGGCGCTGCCACCTGTCAAAATCCATTGTTCGATTTTGGCTGAAGACGCCATCAAGGCGGCTGTCAACGACTATCGTCAAAAACACGCCGAAGCGCAAACTCACTAAAAACGCCAGTCTGCCTGTGCCTCAGGGTGCATGGCAGCCTGTCACCCAACCGGATTGTTACCAAAATGGCTGTGACGCTGACCGATGCCGCTGCCCGGCACATCACCCGCTACCTGACCAAACGCGGTCAGGGCGTGGGCGTGCGACTGGGTGTCAAAACGACCGGATGTTCCGGCATGGCCTACAAGCTGGAGTACGTCGACGAGATCGGCCCGGAAGACATGGTGTTCGAGGGCTTCGGCGTCAAGGTGCTGGTTGATCCCAAGAGCTTTGCCTACCTGGATGGAACCGAACTTGACTTTGTCCGCGAGGGGCTCAATGAAGGCTTCAAGTTCAACAACCCAAAGGAACGTGACCGCTGCGGTTGCGGCGAGTCTTTTCGCGTGTGAATCTCCAATCTGACGATTTCGAGCTGTTCGGGCTGGAACGGCGCTTTGCCCAGGACCGCGCCGCGCTGGACGCGCGCTGGAAAGACCTGCAGCGTCAGGCCCACCCCGACAGGTTCACCGCTCAGGGCGCTGCGGCCCAGCGCATCGCCATGCAGTGGTCGGTGCGCATCAACGAGGCTTACCAGCGCCTGAAAAATCCGCTTAAACGTGCCGCCTACCTGTGTGAATTACACGGTGCACCGGTCAATGCCGAGAACAACACCGCCATGCCCGCGTCCTTTTTGATGCAGCAAATGCAGTGGCGCGAAGA
>JBASJO010000113.1:0-11137 GCA_049655365.1 Rhodoferax sp.
ACTACAGCTTGCCCAGCCCCTTGCCGGCTTCCATGCTGCGGCAAATGGCCAGCGCCAAATTTCTCAAGCTGTTTGACGAAGAAGCGCAGGCGCCAGCAGACCGGGCGGCCGCACCATCCATTTCTGAGCCCGCCAAGCCGGGGTCGGACTCCAACCCAGAACCACACCATGACCACACTGATCTGCGACTGCAACCAGACCATGCCGCTCGACCCGCGGGCCTTGAGCGCGAGCCTGAACGAGCCTTTGACGCTGCATTCGAGCCTGTGCCGCCGCCAAGCCGCTGAGTTTTTGCAAGCGGCGGGCAGGGGTGACGCGCTGGTGGTGGCCTGCACCCAGGAAACAAAGCTGTTCAACGAGCTGGCCGACCAGGCCCACTTGGGCACGCCCATCAAGTTTGTCAACATCCGCGAAACCGGTGGCTGGAGCCGTGATGCCGCCAAGGCCAGCCCCAAGATGGCCGCCCTGCTGGCGCTTGCCCATCTGCCCGAGCCCGACCCGGTGGCCACCGTTACGTACAAGAGTGCCGGGCGGGCGCTCATCATTGGGGAACTGGGCGCCGCCGAGCAAGCAGCCGCCTTGCTGGGTGATGCGCTCGATGTGACCCTGTTCACCCAGGGTGCCGGCGAGCTGGGCGCGACGCAGGAGCGGCGTTACCCGGTGCTTGGCGGCCAGATACAAACACTGACGGGCTGGCTCGGCGCCTTCGGGCTGATCTGGCAACAAGACAACCCGATCGACCTGGACCTGTGCACGCGCTGCAATGCCTGCCTGGCTGCCTGCCCCGAAGACGCCATTGGTCTGGACTATCAGATTGACCTGCAGGCTTGCGACGCCAATCGCGCCTGTGTCAAGGCGTGCAAGGTGGCCGGTGCCATCGACTTCAACCGAACACCGCAAGAACATAGCGACACTTTTGACCTGGTGCTGGACCTGCGCGCCACCCCGGCGTTCAGCCAGCACGCCAAGCCGCAGGGTTACCTGCATTGGGACGGCCGCGACTTGAAAGCGCTGCTGGCCTGGCGCGAACTGGTGGGCGAGTTTGAAAAGCCCAAGTTCTTCCACTACAAACAAAAACTCTGCGCCCACAGCCGCAACGACAAGCTGGGCTGCACGGCCTGCATCGACGTGTGTTCGGCCAGCGCTATCAGCAGTGACTTCAAGCGCCAACAAATCAAGGTGAACCCCAACCTGTGTGTGGGCTGTGGCACCTGCAGCACGGTGTGCCCGACCGGCGCCATGGGTTTTGCCTACCCGCGTGCCAGCGACCAGGGCGTCAAGCTCAAAACGCTGCTGACCACTTACCAGCGCAGCGGCGGCAAGGACGCCGCGCTGCTGCTGCACAGCCAGGGCAAGGGCGCTGCCTTGCTGGGCGACCTGGGCCGCGCCGCGCAATTGGAAAAGGGTCAAAAAGACGGCACCCATGGTGTGCCGGCGCGTGTGCTGCCGTTGGCCCTGTGGCACACATCGTCGACCGGTCTGGACTTGTGGTTGACGGCCGTGGCCTATGGCGCCAGCCAGGTCTGGCTGCTGCTGACCGACGAGGAAGCGCCCCAGTATGCCGAGGCGCTGCGCGAGCAGATGGCGGTGGCGCAAGGCATTCTGACCGGGCTGGGCTATGCGGGTGAGCATTTCAAGCTGCTGCAAGTGCGCGACGCGCGTGACCTCGCGACGCTTGACCGCGACTTGCAGGCAGCACCCGCGCAAGGCCCGGCGCGTCATGCCGGTTTTGCCGTGCAAGCCGACAAACGCGCCACGCTGGAACTGGCGCTGGACCACCTCATCAGCCACGCGCCCAAGCCCAGCCCCGTGCCCATTGCCTTGCCGGCCAGCGGCTCGCCCTTGGGCGGTCTGGCCATCAACAAGGACACTTGCACGATGTGCCTGAGCTGTGTCAACGCCTGCCCTGCCAGTGCCCTGGCCGACAACGCGCAGGTGCCGCAACTGCGCTTCATCGAGAAGAATTGCGTGCAGTGCGGCCTGTGTGTGGCCACCTGTCCTGAAAAAGCCTTGTCTCTGGTGCCGCAGCTTAATCTGGCGCCCCAGCGCAAGGAACACGTGGTGCTCAACGAGATGCAGCCCTACGCCTGCGTGCGATGCGGCAAACCCTTCGGCACGCTCAAGGCGATCGAGGGCATGCTGGGCAAGCTGGCTGGCCACAGCATGTTCCAGGGCGCGGCGCTGGAGCGCCTGAAAATGTGCGGCGACTGCCGCGTCATCGACATCTATTCTGCCGACAACGAAATCAAAATCACGGATCTTTAATCATGATGCCTTTGCCCGACACCGCCACGAGCAGCGCGCTCGACGAAGAAACTGCCCGTGCCGAACTGTATGGTGTGCTGGCCCAGCTTTTTTATGCGCCGCCCACGCCTGAGCTGCTGGCCCAGCTGCGAGTGGCGGCCACCGAAGCCCCAGCTGCCGGTGGCTTTCTGGAGGAGCCCTGGCGCGCCCTCGTCGGCGTGGCGCGTGCGCTCAGCGATGACGCCATTGCCGACGAATACAACGCGCTATTTGGCGGTGTTGGCAAGCCCGAGGTCTACCTTTACGGGTCCCACTATCTGAGCGGTTTCCTGAACGAAAAACCGCTGGCGCGGCTGCGCACCGAACTCACCAGCCTGGGCCTGGGGCGTGATGAGGCCATGTCCGACACCGAAGACCACATCGCTTACCTGTGCGAAGTGATGCGTTACCTGATTGCCGGTGACGACGTGGCAGTGGCCAACCTGGCACGTCAGCAAAGCTTTTTTGCCGAGCACCTGCAGCCCTGGTCTGCAGCCCTGTGCGATGCCATAGCCGGGCACCCGAAGGCGCGCTTTTATGCCGCGGTGGCCGAGCTGTCCCGCGCCTTTGTGTCAGTGGAAGCGCAAGGCTTCGACATGCTGGATTGACCCGGGGATACATGGATTGCGGATCCAGTCCGCAATGACAGCCTGAATGTGTCATGCCGGGCTTGACCCGGCAGCCATGACTTCAGGGCCACAGCCTCAGGGTGTGTTCAAGTCGTCCACGGTCCACCAGGTCACATCGGCACGCTTCGCTCGCGATGACACAATAGCGCCAAGCGCCTGCCTGTGCCCGCGTGGTCCATGCAGGCTTTTTTATTGGAGTGACTGATGCAAACCAACAAACCGATTGAATTGAATGGCCAGCCCATCGCGGGCGGCAAATTCCCGCTGGTCTGCACGCCGCTGGTGGGCCGCACACTGGAGCAGCTCATGGCTGAGCTGGCCGTGGTGCTGCCCAAGCAGCCTGACGTGCTGGAATGGCGCGTGGACTACTTTGAAGCCATCGGCGACACCGCGGCTGTCATTGCTGCAGCGCGTGCCATCAAGCAGGTTGCCGGCAACATCCCGGTGCTGTTCACCCGTCGCTCCATGCTCGAGGGCGGTGAAAAGATCGCCATCAATGAAGACCAAGTGATTGCCATGTACACGGCGGTCTGCGAGAGCAAAAGCATCGACCTGATCGACTACGAAATGGCCAACGACGCCGCCAACATCGTGCGGGTACGCACGGCGGCCAAAACCAACCACATCACGCTGGTGCTGTCGTTCCATAATTTCGCTTATACGCCGGGGCTGGAAGCGCTGGCCGCGAAATTCCTGATGGCCGACCAGTTGGGCGCCGACGTGGCCAAGGTGGCCGTGATGCCGCGCGACCTGGACGACGTGCTGACGCTCTTGACAGCCACCCGCGAAGCCGGCAAAAAGCTGCGCATTCCGCTGATTTCCATGTCGATGGGGCCTTACGGCGCCTTGACCCGCATGGTGGGTGGCGTCTTTGGATCGGCCCTGACCTTTGCGGTAGGCGCCAGCAGTTCGGCGCCTGGACAGGTGCCGATCGAAGACCTGAACACGGTGCTGGCGATTTTGCAGAAGTCGATGGGCGGCAAATAGCGAACCTCGCTCACCTGAGTGCAACGAAAGCATTGGCAGACATTGAACGTGCTTTAAAAGTGACACTCTGGGAGGTGAAAAACGATCTTGCCCGGTTTCTCCCTGTAATGTCCACGCCTTGAGCGATGACGGATGAAATCGTCTTGATCAGGCTTTCAAGATAGGCGTTGCTGTCGCGCAGCGCCAGTTCGGCGAGTTTGCGCGCGGTGATGTCGGTCATCACGACGCGCAAAACAGTTGCGTCGTTCTGGTCGGGTACGGCAAGGGCATTCAGATGAGCCCAGAACTGCTTTCCGTCCTGCTTCAGGAAGCGCAACTCGCAGGACTGTGGCTCGCGTGCTTCACTGATTCTCTGACGCATCAAGTGAAAACTGTCAGGTTTGCCAATTCCTTTTCGTTGTCGCGCCTGGTGCCGCCGCTTTGATTGGTAGCACTTCCTTGACTACCGGCGCGCCACCACTGAAAACAACCTGGTCGAATCCATCCCGGGTTTCAACCGAGGGCGAGGCAGTGCCCCACACCCTGGCCTGTTTTGTGACCGCCATCCGGACCATAGAGTGGTTGGCTGCCGGCTTGCAGGAAGCCGATGGTTTGCCGGGTGAAATCCAGATGGGTGTGAATCATCACGCCATTGCGGTGATTGCTGGTGTGGGCCTGTGCTGCCCGTTTCAACAAGTTGCGCCACGCATGCTGCAGGGCATCGCCACCCGCCGCTGCTGCCGCATCGGCGCCGCGGCGGCCAGCCACATGGCCCAGTGAAAGCTGTTCCATCTCGCGCTGCTTGGCCATCCATGCAATCTGGTCGGCCAATGTCGATTTGCGTGCAGCAATGTCTGGCAGTCGGGCGAACTCACCCTGCGTCATGGCCGCTGCTTCCTGATCCAGCAAGGTGACAAATGCCCCGGTTGCCGTGTACTCCCGATTCAGGAGATCAAGTAGCTTGCTGCTCATGAGGCTTTTGCATTCAACAGCTCCCGCACGGAGGCCAGCAAGCCGTCGGCAATCTTGGCCGTATTGATCTGGTAGCGGCCCGCACTGATGTCCTCGCGAATCATGGCCACGCGAGCCGCATCAAAATCACCGTTGGCGGCGGGCGGCAACGGGGAGGGTGAGGACGACTGCACCTGCCCCGCCACGGCAGTCGTCGCGGATGCCGCCCGCTGCGCGCCGGCACTTTCCCTGGCGGTCTTCAGGGTGGGCGTATCCGCCACATTTCTCAAAAAAGTGACGTTCTGATTGATTTTCATGGTGTGTCTTTCCGATGTGTCTCCATGGATAACGGCGGTTTGCGCTGAAACTTTAGGCTGCCTGCGAAAATCAGTGCGCCATCAGTTGGGCCGCTCCACCGTGCCGTCCAGGCGAACAGTACCGCTGAGCAACTGTCCCCCCTGCATTTTGACCTGGACCGTCTCGCCGACAGCAGAATTTGTCATGGCCTTGCCGACGCTACTGACCAAAAAGCCGGCGCCCTGCGTGACCACTTTGACCGTTTGACCTTGCCGCACCAGGTCAATGGCACGCAGCAACTCCTGCCGTATCGGCGCCCCGGAAGCCACCCCGTTCGCCGCCACCATGCCGTGTAATTGCGCCGCATGGCGCACCACGCTGCCCGGCAGGGTCGTGAGATCACCCTGGCGCACGGTGCTGTGCTCCGGCATCACGGCCTGACCCGCCGAAATGGGACGGGCTGCAACCAGGTAGCTGCCCATGACCGCGATGTAAGCCGGCACATAGCGGGTCCAGGGCTGATCCTGGCTGCAACGCACCCCCACCGACACGCGCCCCCACAAGCGGGCACCGCCCGGCAAAAACGGTTCAACCGCGGCGCAGGGTGGCAGGGCACCCGATTGGGGGGTGTTGAGGGTGATCACCACCCGACCCGGCAGGCCGGAGGTTTGGCGCAGCAAAAATTGCTCGATCACGGGTCTTGCATAGCCGGACAAGGGGGTCGGTTGCGAGACCGCGCCGTGAGCCGGCGTTGTCCGCGCAAGGGTCACCAGCAGCACGGCCAAGGCCAGCGCAAACTGCCAGATCATGGGGAGCCGTGTTGTGTTTGCCATCCCCTGAGTCTAGGGCCCCGGGTGACATGCCCAAGGGTTGAAGTGCGCTGCAATTCGGGCGCAATTCGCCGGATTGAAGCGCCCGTCAGAAGATTTGAATTGGGCGTTGAAACCCCGTCTGTTCCGCTGATTGCCGGCGCGTCGGCTGCCTAAAATTATTTTCACTCAAGACGTCGGCTCGGCCAGGCGTTTGACCTAACCGGTGAAAAAAATGATCGACAAGCTGGACTCATCCCTGCGCTTCCATCAGGAGGCGCTCAATCTGCGGGCGCGGCGGCAGGAAGTCCTGTCGGCCAATATCGCCCATGCGGACACCCCTGGCTTCAAGGCGCGTGACTTCGACTTCAATAGCGCGCTGACGCAGGCGGTTGAGCGCGGCCGGTCGTCGCAGTCGCTCGCCATGACGGGCACCACCGCCAGGCATCTGGCGGGCCAGGCGCATGCGGCTGGCGCGACTGAGCTGATGTACCGCACGCCCAACCAGTCCAGCCTGGACGGCAACACCGTCGAGATGGATGTCGAGCGCGTCAAGTTTGCCGACAACGCCATGCGTTACGAGGCGAACCTGACCGTGCTCAGCGCCAGGATCAAAGGCATGCTGACGGCGATCCAGTCCTGACCCACCGGAGACAGTCCATGCCATTTTCCAGCCAATCCCTCAGCATCTTCGACATCGCCGGTTCCGCCATGACGGCGCAATCACAGCGCATGAACACCACCGCCAGCAACATGGCTAACGCGGACAGCGTTGCCGGTCCGGACGGCCAGCCCTACCGTGCGCGCCAGGTCGTCTTTGAAATGGCGCCTGGCAATGGCCAGGGCATCGGTGGCGTCAGGGTGGCGCGCGTCATCGAGGACCCTTCGCCGTTGCGCATGGTGCATGACCCGAAGAATCCACATGCCAACGCCGAAGGTTATGTCGCCATGCCCAACGTCAATGTGGTTGAGGAAATGGTCAACATGATCTCGGCCTCACGCTCCTACCAGGCCAATGTCGAGGTGCTCAATACCGCCAAGACACTGATGCTCAAGACGCTGACGGTGGGTCAGTAAAGCCGTCAGCGGCGCCCCCTTCCATTTCCGGAGAATTTTCCATGGCTGTTTCTGCAATCACTTCATCTGACGGCGCCAGCGCCGCAGGTGCCTTGTCATCCAAGACCGTGCCAAGCGCCGACGGTGAGCAGCGTTTCCTCAAGCTGCTGGTGACCCAGTTGAACAACCAGGACCCGCTGAATCCGCTCGACAACGCCGAACTGACCTCGCAATTGGCCCAGATGAGCACGGTGAGCGGCATTGAAAAACTCAACAGCGCTTTCCAGTCACTGCTGGCGCAGAGCGGCTCCAGCCAAGTGCTGCAGTCGGCCTCGCTGATCGGTCGTGCTGTGCTCGTGCCCGGAGCCGGCCTGACGCTGGCGCAAGGCGTGGCCGTGCCCTTTGCCGTCGAATTGCCCCAGGGTGCCGATTCGGTGAAAGTCAACGTCACCGACGCCACCGGCAGCACTGTGCGCAGTTTCGATCTCGGGGCCCTGCCGCAAGGCGTCAAGACGCTGTCATGGGATGGCCGCTCGGACGCCGGGGCGCCGCTGGCGGATGGCGCCTACCGCTTCAACGTGACGGCCTCCACCGGGGACACCAAGGCGATAGCAACCGCGCTTACCTACGCCGCGGTCGCCAGCGTGTCGCAGGGTGGTGGCGGCGTTGCGCTTGAGCTCGGGTCGGGCGGCAAGGCCGCGCTGAGTGACGTGCGTCTCATTTTCTGAGCCTGACGCGCCAGCGGCAGTCTCCATTTCAAGTCAATTCAACAGAAGGAATAACCATGGGTTTCGCACAAGGTGTAAGCGCTTTGAACGCCTCCGCAGCCAATCTCGATGTCATCGGCAACAACATTGCCAATGCCGGAACGATCGGTTTCAAATCGGGGAGTGTCCAGTTCGCTGATGTGTATGCCGGCTCGAAAATCGGCTTGGGCACGCAGGTGGCCGGCGTGGCGCAGAATTTCACGGCCGGATCGGTGCAAACCAGCTCCCGCACACTCGACCTGGCCATTACCGATGGCGACGGATTCTTCCGTCTCGCGAGTCCCGAGGGTGATATTTCCTATTCGCGCAACGGCCAGTTCGACATGGACAAGAACGGCTATGTCGTCAACTCGGCAGGTTTGCAGTTGACCGGCTACACCGTCGGTGCCAACGGCAACCTGGCCGGCGGCAGCCCTGCGCCGCTGCAAATGCCCACGGCTGCCATGGCGCCGAAACCGACCACCGACATTGACGCCCAGTTCAATCTGGACTCGCGCAGCACCGCCATTCCGGTCACGACGCCCTTCAATGCCAACGACTCGACCACCTACAACTACGCCAATTCGGTCACGGTCTATGACTCGCTGGGCAACTCCCACGAGCTGTCGACCTTTTTTGCAAAACAGCCGGCGCCGGCCAATAGCTGGGCTGTTTACGCGACCGCAGACGGCTATCCCCTGGATGCCTCAGGTGCCATGATCACGCCACCCACGCCGGCGGGCCCGCCGCTGGCTGCCAACAGCGCGGCGCTCAGCACGGGTGCGCTGACTTTTGCTGCCAACGGCACCTTGTCCGTCACCGCGCCGATCTCGCTGGCCGGGCTTGACTTCAACAACGGCTCGGCACCCATGACCTTCACGATTGACCTCACAGGCACCACCCAGTTCGGCAACGCCAATGATGTCAGGAAGCTGACGCAGGACGGCTACGCCTCCGGCACGCTGGCGTCGCTGACCATTGAGCAGAACGGCACCGTCACCGGGAAATACACCAACGAACAGTCCAACACGCTGGGGCAGATCGTCCTGTCCTCGTTTGTGAACCCGAACGGCCTGCAATCCAAGGGCGACAACGTCTGGGCCGAAACCGCCGCTTCGGGCCAGCCCCTGACGGGCACCCCGGGCGCCGGCACCAAGGTGGGCGGACTGGTCTCGGGCGCGGTGGAAGGCTCCAATGTCGACCTCACCTCCGAACTCGTCAACCTCATCATTGCCCAGCGCACCTACCAGGCCAACGCCCAGACCGTCAAGACGCAGGATCAGGTGATGCAGACCCTGATGAACATGCGTTGATGTGCGCCATGACGGCTGACCGCGCGGTCACAGGCATCGCCAAAAACAGCAACACCAGGGAAGCAATATGGACCGGATGATCTATGTCGGCATGACAGGTGCCAAGCAGGCCATGGAGCAGCAGGCGGCGGTGGCCAACAACATGGCCAATGTGTCCACGCCGGGCTTTCGCGCGCAGATCAACAGCTACCGTGCGGTGCCGGTCGTGGGCGACGAGATCGCCACGCGGGCCATGGTGGTCGCCACGACGCCGGGTGCCGACCTGCGCGCCGGACCCCTGGTGCAAACCGGCCGCCCGCTGGACGTCGCCCTGCGCGGCGATGGCTGGCTGACGGTCCAGACGCCCGACGGCGGCGAAGCCTACACCCGGGTCGGCAATCTCCAGGTCGGAGCCGACGGCCAGCTGATGACCATGGGTGCGATGCCGCTGCTAGGCGATGCCGGCCCGCTCGTGGTGCCTCCGGGTTCCTCGCTGGTGGTGTCCGATGACGGCCTGGTGTCGGCGCTCGGTGCTGGCGACCCGGCGGTGGGTGGCGCCGAAGTGGGGCGCCTGAAGCTGGTCAATCCACCTGCCAATGCGCTCGTGCGCGGCGACGACGGCCTGTTTCGCATGCAGGCTGGCATGGCCGCTGCGCCAGCCGACCCCGGCGTGCGCTTGTTGTCTGGCGCCCTTGAGGGCAGCAACGTCAACGCGGTGGAGGCCATGGTCGACATGATTGCCAATGCCCGGCGGTTCGAGATGCAGATGAAAACCCTGCAGACGGCCGAAAACAACGACCAGCAGGCCAACAAGCTGCTTGGCAACGGCTGATTCCCGCCCCCCCCTATTTCCCAGGAGTTCCCCACCATGATTCGTTCCCTTTCCATTGCCAAAACCGGTCTCGATGCCCAGCAAATGCAGCTCGACGTGGTGGCCAACAACCTGGCCAACGTGGGCACCTCGGGCTTCAAGCGCAGCCGTGCCGTGTTCGAGGACCTGATGTACCAGAACCTGCGCCAGAGCGGTGGCCAGACCTCGGACCAGACCCGCATGCCCTCGGGTCTGCAACTCGGCACCGGGGTGCGTGTGGTCGCCACCGAGCGTATTCACAGCCAGGGCAACCAGACCAAAACGGAAAACCCGAAAGACGTGGCCATCAACGGCGGAGGCTTCTTCCAGGTGCTGATGCCCGACGGCAGTGCCGCGTACACCCGCGACGGTTCCTTCCAGTCGGACCAGAGCGGCCAGTTGGTCACCGCCAGCGGTTATCCGGTGCAGCCGGCCATTACCCTGCCGCAGAACACCACCAGCCTGACCATCG
Organism: Rhodoferax sp.; assembly: GCA_049655365.1. Lineage (GTDB taxonomy): Bacteria > Pseudomonadota > Gammaproteobacteria > Burkholderiales > Burkholderiaceae_C > Rhodoferax. Next base: position 10,352 of record JBASJO010000113.1, read on the forward strand.
GCCGTGATGGCACGGTGTCGGTGACCCAGGCCGGCAGCACCGCCAGTGTGCAGATCGGTCAGATTCAACTGGCCACCTTTCTCAATCCCACCGGCCTGCAAAGCATGGGTGAGAACCTGTATGTGGAAACCGACGCTTCGGGTGGCGCCAACGAGACGGCGCCTGGCCAGAACGGTGCCGGCATTCTCAATCAGGGCTACGTCGAATCGTCGAACGTCAACGTCGTCGAGGAACTGGTCAACATGATCCAGACCCAGCGCGCCTATGAAATCAACAGCAAGGCGGTCCAGACCTCTGACCAGATGCTGGCGCGCCTGGCGCAACTGTGATGCGCCTGTTTCTGGTCTCTTGCCAGCGCGCAGCCTGGCCTTTGGCGGTCATGCTGGGCTTGGGCGCTTGTGCGCAGATGCCGCGCGAGCCGCTGGTGCAGCAACCCATGACGGCGCGACCCGAAGCGCCGATGCGCGCGGCGGCACCCGTGAACGGCGCGATTTACCAGGCCGGTGGCGGCGCGCCGGCCCTGTTCGAAGACCGGCGGCCGCGTCAAGTGGGCGACACCCTGACCATCCTGGTCACTGAAAACGTCAACGCCAGCAAGAGTTCTGCCACCAACGCCAGTCGCAGCGGCAGTGCCAGTACCGCGCTGAGCCTGATTCCCGCGCTGTTCAGCGGCCTCATCAACAGCAAGCAGGACGCCGATGCGAGCGGCCAAAATACCCTGAGTGCCAAGGGCGGCGCCAACGCCACGAACACCTTCAACGGCGTGATCACCGTGACGGTCGTGGA
>JBASJO010000114.1:0-1964 GCA_049655365.1 Rhodoferax sp.
CCTCACAGGCGCGCGAGGACTTCTGCCGCACCCGCGCCGCAGTCAGCGCCGACGGCCGCCTGCTCGGCCTGGAGCTGGAGATCGTGGAGGACTTCGGCGCCTACAGTTTTTATCCGGGCAACTATCTGGCCCGCGTGGTGGCCATGATTCTGACCGGCCCCTACAAGGTGCAGGACTACAGTTACGACGTCAAGGTGGTGCTGAGCAACAAGGTCGGCAATGGCCCGATGCGCGCACCCATGGCCATCACGAGCTGGGTGATGGACGGCACCATGGACGCGATTGCGCGCGAACTCCAGCTGGACCCGGTGGCCGTGCGGCGGCTGAACATGCTGCAGCCGCACGATTTTCCGTACACCATGGCGACCGGTGAGGTGCTGGCCGACATCACGCCGCGCGAAACCCTGGAAGGCGCGCTCGCCGCCATCGACTACGCGCATTTCCGCCAGCGCCAGCAGCAGGCGCGCGCGCAAGGGGTTTACCTGGGGCTGGGCATTTGCACGGTGGTCGAGTCCACCACCTATGGTTCCCGTTTTTACAAAGCCGCCGGCATTGCGGGTTCGGGGCATGAAGCGGCCTGGCTGCGCATCGAACCTTCGGGCGCGGTGAATGCCTCGGTGGGCCTGGGTGCCACCGGCCAGGGCTATGAAACCTCCCTGGCCCATGCCGTGGCCGAAGGCCTGGGCATTCTGCCGCAGCAGGTGCATTTGCATATCGGCCACACCGACATCGCCCCCTACGGCATGGGCAGCCGGGGCGCACGCGGTGGCACGGCGGGCGGCGGCACGCTGTATTTGTGTGCCCAGGAGGCGCAGGTCAAGGTGCTGGCGATTGCCGCCGGGCTGCTGGGTCTGGGCGATGGCGCCGCGCTGCGCTTGCAGGATGGCAGCGTCGAGAAGATGAGCGACGGCATCTGGACCGCCACCGGCTTGGGTTTGGCCGATGTTGCGCGCACGGCCTATATGGACCCATTGGCCCTGCCTGCGGGGATGGCGCCCGGGCTGGAGTTTCACAAGACCTATGAGCCGCCACCCATGACCTATTCCAATTCCACGCATGTGTGCGAAGTGGAGGTGCAGGTCGCCACCGGGGCCATCCGTTTTGCCCGTTATGTGGTGGCGGAAGATTGCGGCACAGTGCTGAGCCCGGTGGTGGTGGAAGGGCAGCAGCACGGGGCGATTGCCATGGGCCTGTCCGGTGCCCTGTTCGAGCAGGTGCAGTACGACGCAGCCGGACAGAACCTCTCGGGCACCCTGGCCGATTACCTGGTGGCCACGGCCTGCGAGCTGCCCCATTTCGAGCTCATCCCGATGCACACGCCGAATCGGTCGACGCCGGCGGGCATCAAGGGCATGGCCGAGGGCGGCGTGATGGGCGCCATCGGGGCGCTGACCAACGCCGTCAATGATGCGCTCGCACCGTTCGGTGTGGTGGCCGACCGGCAGCCGCTGACTCCAATGTATTTGCGCGACCTGCTGCGCGAAAAAACCGACTTCATTAACAAGGCATGAGACATGACTGATAGCAAAAACAAACCCCGCGTGGGCTTCATCGGATTGGGCAATATGGGCCAGAGCATGGCCGGGCACATCCTGACGGCGGGTTATCCGCTGCGGGTCTACAACCGCTCGCGCGACAAGGCAGACCCGTTGCTGGCGCGTGGCGCCGTCTGGTGCGACAGTCCGGGCGAACTGGCAGCCAACGCCGACGTGATCATCACCATCGTGGGCTATCCGCATGACGTGGAGCAGGTTTATCTCGGCGACAACGGCATCGTGGCCCGTGCCCGTAACGCATTGCTGATCGACATGACGACGTCCAGCCCCGAACTGGCGCAACGCATTGCCAAAGCGGCTGCCGAGCAAGGTTGCAGCGCGCTGGACGCGCCGGTTTCCGGTGGCGACCTGCACCTCCACTTCGCACACATGCGTGGAATTGGAATAGGTCATGGGTGGCGGCTCATA
>JBASJO010000115.1:0-9044 GCA_049655365.1 Rhodoferax sp.
GGGGCTGAGACCATCGCCCTGCGTCTGCCCAGCGTGTTTGAAATTGGTCACAACTTTGCCAACGTGGACATCACCAAGGAACCCATTCCTGTGGTGCCCACCATCCACTACCAGATGGGCGGTATCCCGACCAACATCAACGGTCAGGTGGTCGCGCCCAACAGCGGCAATCCAAGCGCCGTGGTCAAGGGCCTGTATGCGGTGGGCGAGTGCGCCTGCGTCAGCGTGCACGGTGCCAACCGGCTGGGCACCAACTCCCTGCTCGACATCGTGGTGTTCGGCCGGGCGGCCGGCAAGCACATCGTCGAGTTCAACAAGGAAAACGAAATCCACAAGCCTTTGCCTGAAAACGGTGCCGACATTTCCCTGGAGCGGCTGAACCGCCTCAATACCGCCACGACCGGCGAGTACGCGCAGGTGGTGGCGGGTGACATGCGCAACATCATGCAGCAGCACGCCAGCGTGTTCCGCACCCAGGCCAGCATGGACGAAGGTGTTGCCAAAGTTGCCCAGTTGCGCCAGCGCGTGACCGGCATCAAACTGACCGACAAGTCGCAAATCTTCAACACCGAGCGCATTGAAGCGCTTGAAGTGGAAAACATGATCGAGGCGGCGCAGTCCACCATGGTGTCGGCTGCAGCACGGCACGAATGCCGCGGTGCCCACAGCGTGGCAGATTACGACCGGGCGGCCGATGACGTGACCTGCCCGCTGGGTCGTGACGATGCCAACTGGCTCAAGCACACGCTATGGGACAGCGCGAGCAACAGCCTGAGCTACAAGCCTGTGAACCTCAAGCCGCTGACGGTGGCCTCCATTCCACCCAAGATCCGCACCTTCTAAGCCCCGGCTCTGCTGGTTTTGACCCTTACAAGAAAGCAAATCATGGCTAAACGTACCATCCAAATTTACCGATACAACCCTGACACCGATGCCAAGCCCTACATGCAGACCATCGAGGTCGAACTCGACGGCAGCGAGCGTATGCTGCTTGACGTGTTGGTCAAGCTCAAGGAAATCGATCCCACCTTGTCCTACCGACGCTCGTGCCGCGAAGGCATTTGTGGCTCGGACGCGATGAACATCAACGGCAAGAATGGTCTGGCCTGTCTGGTCAACATGCTGACACTGCCCGACAAGATCGTGCTCAAGCCGCTGCCGGGACTGCCCGTGGTGCGCGACCTGATTGTCGACATGACGCTGTTTTTCAAGCAGTACCATTCGATCAAGCCCTACCTCATCAACGACAGCCGCCCGCCGGAAAAAGAGCGCCTGCAGAGCCCGGAAGAGCGCGAAGAGCTCAATGGCCTGTACGAGTGCATCCTGTGCGCGAGCTGCTCCACCAGCTGTCCTGTGTTCTGGTGGAATCCCGACAAATTCGTCGGTCCGGCAGGCCTGCTGCAAGCCTACCGCTTCATTGCCGACAGTCGCGATGAAGCCACCAGCGAGCGCCTGGACAACCTGGAAGACCCCTACCGTCTGTTCCGTTGCACCACCATCATGAACTGCGTTGACGTTTGCCCGAAAGGTCTGAACCCGACCAAGGCGATCGGCAAGATCAAGGAACTGATGGTGCGTCGCGCCATCTGACGCCGTCCTGATGAACAACCCTGACATGGATGCCGGCGACGCCCTGATCGATGAACGCGTGCTGAGCAAGCTCAAGTGGCGCTGCCGCAGGGGCTTGCTCGAGAACGATATTTTCATCGAGCGTTTCTTCAAGAGGTATGAGTCCACGCTCACTGTCAAGCAGACGCAAGGTCTGAACGTTCTAATGGACTTGAGTGATTCAGATCTGCTGGATTTGCATCTTGGGCGCAAAACGCTGGAGCAAGTGGATGCCAATCTCGTGCAAGACGAGGTCTGCGAAGTTTTAAGTATGTTGAAAAACCACCTGAAAGGTCTCTATGAAGCTAGCTGAAAATAAAGCCACCCTGTCGTTCAGCAACGGCAGCCCCAGCGTCGATTTGCCGGTTTATCAGGGTACGGTTGGTCCGGATGTGATCGACATCCGTAAGCTCTATGGTCAGACCGGCATGTTCACCTACGATCCGGGTTTTTTGTCGACGGCTGCGTGCCAGTCTGCCATCACCTACATTGACGGTGACAAGGGCGAACTGCTGTACCGTGGCTATCCCATCGAGCAGTTGGCGACACAATGCGATTACCTCGACACCTGCCACTTGTTGCTCAAGGGCGAATTACCCAAGCTGCAAGAGCGCCAGGATTTTCACAAGCTGGTGATCAACCACACCATGGTCAACGAGCAGATGCAGTTTTTTATGCGTGGTTTCCGCCGCGACGCACACCCCATGGCCGTCCTGACCGGCCTGGTGGGTGGTTTGTCGGCCTTCTACCATGACAGCACCGACATCAACAACCCGCAACACCGGGAAATTGCTGCCATTCGCCTGATTGCCAAGATGCCCACCCTGGTGGCCATGGCCTACAAGTACGGCATCGGCCAGCCCTACATGTATCCGCAGAACGACCTCAGCTACGCGGGTAACTTCCTGCGCATGATGTTCGGCACGCCGTGCGAAGAATATGTGGTCAATCCGGTGCTGGAGCGTGCCCTCGACCGCATCTTCATCTTGCACGCTGACCATGAGCAAAATGCGTCGACCTCGACCGTGCGCCTGTGCGGCTCGTCGGGTACCAACCCGTTTGCGGCCATTGCCGCGGGCGTGGCTTGCCTGTGGGGCCCCGCTCATGGCGGTGCCAACGAAGCCTGCCTCAACATGCTCGAAGACATTCAGCGTAACGGCGGTATTGCCAAGGTCGGTGAGTTCATGGAGCAGGTCAAGGACAAAAATTCCGGCGTCAAGCTCATGGGTTTTGGCCACCGCGTCTACAAAAACTACGATCCGCGCGCCACCCTGATGCAACAAACCTGCAACGAGGTGTTGCTGGAACTGGGTCTGGAGAACGATCCTTTGTTCAAGTTGGCCAAGGCAGTTGAAAAGATCGCCCTTGAAGACGATTACTTCGTGTCGCGCAAGCTTTACCCGAACGTCGACTTCTACTCCGGCATTGTTCAGCGCGCCATTGGCATCCCGGTCAACCTGTTCACCGGCGTCTTTGCCCTGGCACGTACCGTCGGCTGGATCGCACAGCTCAACGAAATGATCAGCGACCCCGAGTACAAAATTGGCCGTCCGCGTCAGTTGTTCACCGGGTCCGTCACACGCAATGTGGTGCCCCTGGCAGAGCGTTAAGCGCTAACGCGCTTTTAAAACCCGCCGACTGGCAACAGCGGCGGGTTTTTTTACAGATCATGAATCGCGCTCCAGCCGTTTAAAATCCGCGATTCACCTAGGAACCACCATGGGACGCACTCTCTACGACAAACTCTGGGACGAACACGTCGTCCACACCGAAGAAGACGGCACGGCGCTGCTTTACATCGATCGTCATCTGGTGCACGAGGTCACCAGTCCTCAGGCTTTTGAAGGCCTGCGGCAGTCCAAACGGCCTGTCTGGCGCATCAGCTCCATCGTGGCCACCGCCGACCACAATACGCCCACCACGGGCTGGGAGCTGGGCTACGATGGCATCACCGACCCCACCAGCAAAGAGCAGGTGTTGACGTTGGACGCCAACATCAAGGAATACGGTGCGGCTGCCTACTTTCCCTTCATGTCACAGCGCCAGGGCATCGTCCATGTGATCGGCCCCGAGAACGGCGCCACGCTGCCCGGCATGACCGTGGTGTGCGGTGATTCGCACACCTCGACCCATGGCGCTTTTGGCGCACTGGCGCACGGCATTGGCACCAGCGAGGTCGAGCACGTCATGGCCACGCAAACGCTGCTGGCCAAAAAAGCCAAAAACATGCTGGTTCGGGTCGACGGCATCCTGCCGCGTGGTTGCACTGGCAAGGACATTGTGCTGGCCATCATCGGCAAAATCGGTACCGCCGGTGGCACCGGCTACACCATCGAATTCGGCGGTGCCGCCATGCGTGCCTTGAGCATGGAAGCACGCATGACCGTGTGCAACATGGCCATCGAGGCCGGTGCCCGCGCCGGCCTGGTGGCGGTCGATGACAAGACCATCCAATACGTCAAAGGCCGTCCTCTGGCCCCCGGCTATAACGCGCCCAACGAAGCCGCGGCGGCCGTGGAGTGGGACCAGGCCGTGGCCTACTGGAAGACACTGCATTCCGATGCCGATGCGCACTTTGATGCCGTGGTTGACATCGATGCCGCGCAATTGGTGCCGCAAGTGACCTGGGGCACCTCGCCCGAGATGGTGCTGGGCATCAACGACCGCGTGCCTGACCCGGACCGCGAAAAAGATGCCAACAAGCGCGGTGCCATTGAGCGTGCCCTGGCCTACATGGGGCTGGAGCCTGGCAAAGCACTGAACGACCTGTACGTGGACAAGGTGTTCATTGGCTCCTGCACCAACAGCCGCATTGAAGACATGCGCGAGGCGGCGGCTGTCGTGAAGTCTCTGGGCCGCAAGGTGGCGTCCAACATCAAACTGGCCATGGTGGTGCCGGGTTCCGGTCTGGTGAAGGCGCAGGCCGAGCGTGAAGGTCTGCACGAAGTTTTTCGTGCTGCCGGTTTTGAGTGGCGCGAGCCGGGTTGCTCCATGTGCCTGGCCATGAACGCCGACCGCTTGGAGCCGGGTGAGCGCTGTGCGTCCACCAGCAATCGCAATTTTGAAGGCCGTCAGGGTGCCGGCGGGCGCACCCATTTGGTTAGCCCGGCCATGGCCGCTGCCGCCGCCATTCACGGCCATTTTGTCGATGTGCGCAAGTTTGTCTAACCCAAGCCTCAAGGACACTTTCATGAAATCACTGAGCACCTTGTTCATCGCTACCGCACTGCTGGTTCTGGTCGGCTGCAACACTGTCAAAGGCGTTGGTCAGGACCTGCAACGAGCGGGTGAGAGCATCGAAGACGCAGTCAAGAAAAAGTAAAGACACACCATGCAAAAATTCAACTTGCTCAAGGGCCTGGTCGCGCCGATGGATCGGGAAAATGTCGACACCGACGCCATCATTCCGAAGCAGTTCCTCAAATCGATCCGCAAGACCGGTTTTGGTCAAAATCTGTTTGACGAATGGCGCTACCTGGACGCGGGCTACCCCGGTCAGGACCCGGCCAGTCGCAAGCCCAACCCCGACTTTGTGTTGAACCAGCCGCGCTATCAGGGCGCGTCCATCCTGCTGGCGCGCAAGAACTTTGGTTGCGGTTCCTCGCGCGAGCATGCGCCCTGGGCGCTGGACCAGTTCGGTTTTCGCGCCATCATCGCGCCCAGCTACGCCGACATCTTTTTCAACAACAGTTTCAAGAATGGCCTGCTGCCGATCGTGTTGACTGAAACCCAGGTGGCGCACTTGTTCGACGACGTGGCGGCCTTTCCCGGCTACGCCCTGACGATTGACCTGGAGCGCCAGTTCGTGATCAAGCCCAACGGTGAAGAGCTGCCGTTCGAGGTTCAGGCCTTTCGCAAATACTGCTTGCTCAATGGCCTCGATGACATCGGCCTGACCCTGCGTCATGCCGACAAGATCAAGGCCTTCGAGGCCGAACGTCTGGCGCAAAAGCCCTGGCTGGCTCACAGCATGCTGGCCTGAGTTAAATATCAAAACCATCCATCACATTTATGAAAATTGCAGTTTTACCCGGCGACGGCATTGGTACCGAAATTGTGGCCGAGGCGGTCAAGGTTCTTCAGGCCCTTGATTTGCGCTTTGAAATGGAGACTGCCCTGGTCGGTGGTGCCGGTTATGAGGCCCACGGCCACCCGCTGCCTGAGTCCACCCTGAAGCTGGCCAAGGAAGCCGATGCCATTCTGTTCGGCGCCGTCGGTGACTGGAAGTACGACACGCTCGACCGACCCTTGCGCCCGGAGCAGGCCATTCTGGGTCTGCGCAAACACCTGGGGCTGTTTGCCAATTTCCGTCCGGCTATTTGTTACCAGGAGCTGGTGAATGCCTCCAGCCTGAAACCCGAGTTGATTTCGGGTCTCGACATCCTGATCATCCGTGAATTGACCGGTGACATCTACTTTGGCCAGCCGCGCGGTCGTCGTATCGCCACGGATGGGCATTTTCCCGGTGCTGAAGAGGCCTTCGACACCATGCGCTACAGCCGCCCCGAAGTGGAACGCATTGCCCACGTGGCTTTCCAGGCGGCGCGCACGCGCAAGGCGGCAGGCTCCGAGGGCCGCGTCACCAGCGTCGACAAGGCCAATGTGCTGGAAACTTTCCAGTTCTGGAAAGACATCGTGACCGAGGTCGGCCTGCAGTACCCCGACATCGCGCTTGATCACATGTATGTTGACAACGCCGCCATGCAATTGGTGCGTGCGCCCAAGAAATTCGACGTGGTGGTCACCGGCAACATGTTCGGCGACATCCTGAGCGATGAAGCCTCCATGCTCACGGGTTCGATTGGCATGTTGCCCTCGGCCTCGATGAATGCCAACAAACAGGGCCTGTTTGAGCCCAGCCACGGCAGCGCGCCTGACATTGCCGGCAAGGGCATCGCCAACCCGCTGGCGACCATCTTGAGTGCGGCCATGATGCTGCGTTTCAGCCTGGACCAGTCAGAGGCAGCCGCTCGGATTGAGTCCGCCGTCAAGGCCGTGCTGACCCAGGGTCTGCGCACGGCCGATATCTTCAGTGCGGGCGGCACGCGTGTCAGCACCCGCGAGATGGGCGATGCAGTGGTCAAGGCACTGCAGTCCTAAAAACTTAATTGATCTGAAAAGGAAGTGTGATGAAAGTTGGTAACTTGGTGGGTTTGGTGGGGTGGCGTGGCATGGTGGGTTCGGTACTCATGGACCGGATGCAGGCAGAGGGCGACTTCGACCTGATTGAGCCCATGTTCTTCTCAACTTCCAACGCGGGTGGCAAGGCCCCAGCGCAGGCCAAAAACGAAACCACACTGCAGGATGCGTTCAATCTTGATGCGCTCAAGCGCTGCGACATCATCATCAGCGCCCAGGGCGGTGACTACACCACCCAGGTCTTCCCCAAGCTGCGCGCGGCCGGCTGGCACGGACACTGGATCGATGCCGCGTCCACCCTGCGCATGGAAAAAGACGCCGTCATCATCCTGGATCCGGTCAACATGCCGGTGATCCAGAAGGCCCTGGCCAGCGGTGGCAAAAACTGGATCGGCGGCAATTGCACCGTGAGCTGCATGCTGATGGGCGTGGGCGCGCTGTACAAGGCTGGCCTGGTCGAGTGGATGAGTACCCAAACCTACCAGGCGGCTTCCGGTGGCGGTGCCCAGCACATGCGCGAACTGCTGACGCAGTACGGCACGCTGAATGCCGAGGTGAAGTCCATGCTGGACGATCCCAAGAGCGCGATTCTGGAAATCGACCGCAAGGTGATCGCCAAGCAGCGTTCCTTGAGCGCCGCCGAGACCGCCAACTTTGGCGTGCCCCTGGGCGGCTCGCTGATTCCCTGGATCGACAAGGACCTGGGCAACGGCATGTCCAAGGAAGAGTGGAAAGGCCAGGCCGAGACCAACAAGATTCTGGGCCAGGGCGCGAATTTCGGTTCTGCTGAAACCCCGGTCGACGGCTTCTGTGTGCGCGTCGGTGCCATGCGTTGCCATAGCCAGGCGCTGACCTTCAAGCTCAAAAAGGATGTGCCCGTGGCCGACATCGAAGCCATGATCGCTGCTGACAACCCCTGGGTGAAAGTGGTTCCCAACACGCGTGAAGCCACCATCCGGGACCTGACACCTGTGGCGGTCACCGGCACCATGACGATTCCCGTGGGCCGCATTCGCAAGATGGCCATGGGGCCCGAGTATGTTGGCGCCTTCACCATTGGCGACCAGTTGCTGTGGGGTGCAGCCGAGCCACTGCGCCGCATGTTGCGCATCCTGCTGCAAGCCTGAACCTTTTGACGCGCGCAAGCCTGCTGGGCAGCTGATCCATTTTGGGACACAGGGTGGGTCGCTTCACCCTATAGAATCGCCGGTTGATGGCAGCCTGGGTCCGCAGCACCGATTGGCTATCGGAATTTGCCAGTTCAGGACATGGATGCTTGGGAAGTGGCCCTGCCTTTTGCTGGTTGAAAACTGGAGTAAAAATTGATTGCAAAGTCCTATCGATGGGAACTCAGTGCTGTGGCGCTGGCTGCGCTTTTGGCCTTAAGCGGATCCAACGCGATGGCCCTGTCGCTGGGGCGAATCACGGTTCAGTCGGCTCTTGGGGAGCCCTTGAGCGCAGAGATTGATATTTCGGACATCAATGCCGACGAGGCCGCTTCGCTGAAAGTTCAGCTCGCCTCGCCGGCCAATTTCAAGTCGGCGGGCCTTGACTACAGTCCGGTGCTCACCGGCCTCAGGATGGCGTTGCAAAAACGCGCCGATGGTCGCTCCTACTTGCGCCTCAGCAGTGACCGGCTGGTTCAGGAACCTTTTGTTGACCTGATCCTCGACGTGGGTTGGCAGAGCGGTCGTCTGGTGCGCAACTACACCCTGTTGTTTGATCCGCCAAACATGCGCCCCGCACCTGCACCTGCGGCGCGGCCACTCTCGGTTCCGTTGGCGGCGCCCCTGTCGTCGCCAGCGCCTGTGGCCGAGCCACGCGTGGTTCAAACGCCGCGTCCGGTCGCACCCACCAGCCCGCCTGTGGCGCGTCAGCCTGCCGCGGCCGCTGAAGTCAAAGCTGTGCGCTCGGCTCCTCCCGCGGCATCTTCGGTCAATGGCGAGCAGCGCCTGGTCCGGGTTCGACCCGGTGACAGCGCCAGCAAGATCGCCATGACGCATCGCTTGTCCAATGTGTCGCTGGACCAGATGCTGGTCGCCATGCAGCGCGGCAACCCCAATGCCTTTATCGAGGGCAATGTCAATCGCATCAAGGCCGGTGCCATTGTGGCCTTGCCCACTGAAAAACAGGCGACTGCCGTGTCGACAGCGCAGGCAAGTCAAATCATCACCGCGCAAAGCCAGGACTTCAAGCGTTACCGTCAGGCGCTTGCCAGCGGCGCGGGTGTGACCCAGCAGGCACCTGCCGAACGCACGGTGAGCGGCACCATTCAGGGCACGGTCGAGGACAAAAAG
>JBASJO010000116.1:0-11383 GCA_049655365.1 Rhodoferax sp.
GGCCGCGCCCATGGCGCCGGCCTGGCGCGCCACCTCGCGGCCATTCACAAACAGGGCCAGCATCGGGATGCTGCGGATGTTGAAACGTGCACCCAGGGTCTGCTCGGCCTCGGTGTCCACTTTGGCCAGCCGCACTGCAGGCTCCAACTGGGACGCCGCCTGCTCAAAAGCCGGTGCCATCTGGCGACACGGGCCGCACCAGGGCGCCCAAAAGTCGACCAGCACCGGGATCTGGTTGCGCTGGATGTGGCGCGTAAAACTGGCTTCGTCGAGCATCACCGGATGGGTGTCAAACAGCGGCTTGTGGCAACTGCCACAGTCTGGTGCGCTGCCCAAATTGGCGCGGCTGACGCGGTTGGTGGTGTGGCAGTGCGGGCAAACAATGTGCAGGGAATCGGTCATGTGGAATCCTTTCAAGCCCTGCAGATGGTTGCAGTTGGCCTGAATTCAAGCACCAGCATTACACGAATTTGGCGATGGCCGCGGCCACCAGACTCAGCACGATGGTGGTGGTGAGCGGAATAAAAAATTCCTTGCCGAACACCTTGAAGCGAAAGTCACCCGGCAATTTGCCAAAACCCAGCTTCTGTAGCCAGGGCGTGAAGCCGTTGATCAACACCAGGGCCAGAAAAACAACGATGAGCCAGCGGAACATGGTTTGCCTTGTTTACAGGGTGTGCGTCTTGTCGCCAGACTCAAACCCGAGCGCCTGCCAGGGTTTGCCTTTGTAAAAACCGATGACCTTGAAAAGCTCACCCATTTCGTGTTCCATGATGAGTTTTTGCGCCATCACACGGGTCGGCAGGTCGGCGGCTTCCATCTGCTTGAGCAGGCCGCAGTTCATCAGGAAGCGGCCCTGGTTGCAGTAACCCAGCACGCCCAGGCCCGCCTCGTTGCCAGCCAACGCCACGCCGGTAAAGTTGACGTGGGCGGTGATGTCTTTTTGGCCGACGCGGGCCAGCGGGTCGTCGTCCACCTGGTGCGCCTGGTGGCACATCACCGTGCCCATGTAGCGCTGGGGGTGGTAGTACTCGGCCTCGGGAAAGCCGTAGTCGATCAGAAACACCGCGCCGCGCGAGAGCTTGTGACCCAGCGTGCGCACAAAGGATTCGCCCTGCGGGTGAATCTCGGTCAAATAATCCTGCGGCCCGGCAATGGCCAGTGGAGGGCGCAGCGCCGTGGGCCGGTCTTGCCAGGCAAAGGTGGGTGTCCCATCCGTTTCTGCAGTCCCCAGCACCACGCCGCGCTCATGCCAGGCGCCTTGGATCCGGGCCAGCAGTTTGACCGGCATGGCGTCAAGCACCTCGTTGCCCAGCACCACGCCCTGCAGCGCGTCGGGCAGGGCGTCAACCCAGCGCACCTGTTCGGCAAACGCCGCTAGCGTGGCTTGCTGTCGTGCCCGCAGGCTGCTTGAAATATCCACAATGGTGTAGCGCGGCAAAGGCGTGCCCTGGGCCTGCAGGGCTTGCAGAATTTGCAGCGCCAGCGCGCCAGAACCAGCGCCAAACTCCCAGACTTCCTGTGTGCCGGTGACTTGCAGCGCCTGGACTACCTGCTGCGCCAGGGTCCAGCCAAACAGCGGGGTGATCTCGGGCGAGGTGACAAAGTCGCTGCCTGCGGCGCGCACACCGTCCTGCACGGCGTAGGGTAAAACACCAAATTTGGCACTGCCGTGGGCGTAGTAACCCAGGCCAGGGGTGTACAGGGCCAAGTCCATGAAGACATCAAACCCGACCCAGCCGCCGGCGTCAAGAATGGTCTGGTCGATGTGGTGCGCGAGCTCGCTCGTTAAACTGTGGGATCTTGTCATAGCCTGGAATTGTCCCCGAATGTCTCACCCTGTCATGTCACCGCCTGCCGCCGCCCTCGCGCCACGCACCGTTTTGGTCACTGGTGCTGCCAAACGGTTGGGCCGCGAGATCGCCCTGACCCTGGCCCGCGCGGGCTGGCGGGTGGCCGTGCATTACCGTGATTCGGTGGAAGAAGCGCGCAAAACGGTCGCCGACTGCGCCAAGCTGGCAGGCACCAGCGCCTCTTTTCGCGCCAACCTGGGCAATGAGACGGCAGTGCGCAATTTGTTGCCGGGCGTGATTGAAGAGCTCGGGCAGGTGGATGCCATTGTCAACAGTGCGTCCACTTTTGAGCACGATACGCCCGAGAGCTTCAGCTTTGCGGCCATGGAAAAACACATGCGTGCCAACACCGGCGCGGCCATTCTGTTGAGCCAGGCCTTGCATGCGCATCTGCTGACGCGCGAGGGTGCCCAGGGTGCTGTGGTGAACCTGCTGGACCAGAAGTTGTGGAACCCGAATCCGGATTTCGTCAGTTACACGCTGTCCAAGGCCGCGCTGGAGTCCGCCAACACCATGCTGGCGCTGGCGCTGGCACCGCGCGTGCGGGTGGTGGGCGTGGCCCCGGGCCTGACGCTGACCAGCCACATGCTGACGCCGGAAAAGTTTGAGGCGCTGCACAAGCTGTCGCCACTGGGCCGCTCCTCCACCGCGGCCGACGTGGCGGCCACGGTGGCCTTTGCCCTTGAAAACCAGTCCATCACCGGCACCACCCTGCTGGTGGATGGTGGCCAGCACCTGATGAAGTTCGAGCGCGATTTTTCGCTGCTTTGACCCCGGGCCGCATTCCCACTTACTTATTCCTCACACCATGACTTACTACACCAGCAGCCACACGCTGGGCCAGCAAACCCTGACGTTGACCGGCCTGCGTTTTGATGCCAACCTGGGCATTCTTGAAACCGAAAAAATCGCACCGCAACCGATTCAGGTGGATGCCGAGCTGAGTCTGGGCTTACAACCCTTGCTGCCGGCCGACGACGACATCATGCATGTGCTGGACTACCGCAAGGTGCGCAAGATCATCATCGACGAGTGCACGGCCGAGCACGTCAACCTGCTGGAAACGCTGATTGGCAAGCTGGCCAACCGGCTCATGCAGTTGCCCAACGTCAAGGGTGTGCGCGTCAAGATCGCCAAGCTCGAAATTTTTGCCGACTGCGAAGTGGCCATTCGCATCGAGACCGGCCAGTGGAACAAGGATTGAACCCATGAATGCCATTTGGACAGACAGCCCCGAGAAGGTGCAGCAGCCAAAAATCGAGCGCGAAATCCACAAGCTCGAAAAGCGCCTGTGCCGCCAGGTGGGCCAGGCCATCATCGACTTCAACATGATCGAAGAGGGCGACCGTGTCATGGTCTGCGTGAGCGGTGGCAAGGACAGCTACGGGCTGCTCGACATCTTGCTTAAATTACAAAAGCGCGCGCCGATCAACTTCGAGATTGTGGCCGTCAACCTCGACCAGAAACAGCCGGGCTTTCCGGCGCACATCCTGCCCGAGTACCTGGCCAAGCTCGGCATCGAGTTCCATATCGAGACCCAGGACACCTACAGCATCGTCAAAAAAGTGGTGGCCGAGGGCAAGACCATGTGCAGCCTGTGCAGCCGCCTGCGCCGCGGCATTTTGTACCGGGTGGCCGATGAACTCAAGATCACCAAGATTGCATTGGGCCACCACCGCGATGACATGCTGGCCACTTTCTTTCTGAATATGTTCTTCGGTGGCAAGCTCAAGGGCATGCCGCCCAAGCTGGTGAGCGACGACGGCGGCCACATCGTGATCCGGCCGCTGGCCAACGTGGCCGAAAAAGATCTGGTGCGCTGGGCCGCGCACCGCGAATTCCCCATCATCCCGTGCAGCCTGTGCGGCAGCCAGGAAAACCTGCAGCGCCAGCTCATTGGCCAGATGCTGCGCGACTGGGAAAAACAGTACCCGGGCCGCACCGAGACCATGTTCACCTCACTGCAAAACGTGGTGCCCTCGCATTTGATGGATGTCAACCGCTACGACTTCAAAAATATCAAAATCACCGGACAGGCCGATGAGAATGGCGACAAGGTCTTTGACGAGGAAGAGTTTCCGCTGCCCAAGGTGGCGGGTTTGCAAGTGGTGCAGCTTTGAGCCAGTGAGGAAAAAATGTCTCAAGCTATCGTTAAAACGGCGCGTATCGCCCTGTTGATCGGGGCCATCCTGCTTTCGGGTTGTGCCGGTGTGCGCCTGGTGGACACCCAGGTCAACAGCTTTGCGCCGCAAGCGATCGCCAGCGGTGCCAGTTACCAGTTCGAACGCCTGCCCTCGCAAATGGCGGACCCGGTGAACCAGGCCAAACTGGAAAAACTGGCCGAGCAGGCGCTGGCCAAGGTCGGCCTCAAGCGTCAAAACAACGCACCGTTGCTGGTGCAGGTGAGCGCCGTGCAGCGCCAGGAAAATACCCTCAACCAGGGCGGCGTGGGCATCGGCTGGGGACTGGGCTGGGTGTTTGGTCACGGCGCCATCAGCATTGGCAACCAGGGCGCGCTGTTTCCCGGCCTGGAGTCACGCACCACTTACTGGCGCCAGGTCAGTCTGATCATGCGCAACGCCGCGGGCGCGGTGGTGTTCGAGAGCCACGCCAGCCACGAGGGCATCTGGGCGGACGGCGAGGTGGTGCTGGCGGCCATGCTGGATGCGGCCCTGCAGGGTTTTCCGACACCCCCGGCCGGGGTGCGCAGGGTCAATATTGAGATTCCCTAATCAGTTGAGGACCGAGTTTGCTCACTTCGTGTAGCTGCGGTCCGTCCCACAAATTTCTAAAATTTTGAAGATCGAGCTGACTGTGCAAGCAACCCGTATCATCGCCATCCGCCACGGAGAAACCGCCTGGAACGTGGACACCCGGCTGCAAGGCCACCTCGACATTGCGCTCAACGCCAAAGGTCTGTGGCAGGCCGCGCAGGCGGCACGCGCGCTGGCCGATGAACCCGTGGCGGCCATCTACACCAGCGACCTGTTGCGCGCCTGGCATACCGCCAGTGCCATCGCGCAGAGCACCGGTGCGCCCCAGGTCGTCAGCCAGAAGTTGCGCGAACGCTGTTTTGGCAGCTTTGAGGGCAAGACCTATGCCGAGCTCGAAGCGCAGTGGCCGCTTGAGGCGCTGCGCTGGCGTCAGCGCGAGCCCGACTGGGCGCCCCCCGGCGGTGAATCCTTGCTGGCGCTGCGCGAGCGCATTGCCGCCACCGTGCACGCCATGGCGGCGCAACATGTGGGCGGGCAAATTGTGCTGGTCGCCCATGGCGGTGTGATGGACGTGCTCTACCGCCTGGCCACCGGCCAGGAGCTGCAGGCGCCACGCACCTGGCAGCTGGGCAATGCCGCCATCAACCGCCTGCTGTGGACCCCCGAGGGCATCACCCTGGTGGGTTGGGGCGACACCCGTCATCTGGAAGAGGCGACGCTGGACGAGGGCAGTGCCTGAGGCAATCCTTTCACGGTAATATGCCCGCCTTTGTTGACCAATTTTTGGAGAATTTCCGTGCAGCTTGTTTGTCTTGACCTTGAAGGTGTCCTGGTTCCCGAAATCTGGATCGAATTTGCCAAGCGCACCGGTATTCCCGAGCTCTCACGCACCACCCGCGACGAGCCCGATTACGACAAGCTGATGAGCTATCGGCTGGCCCTGCTCAAGACCCATAAGCTGGGCCTGCCCGACATTCAAAAGGTGATCTCCGAGATGGGGCCCATGGCGGGTGCCCGCGACTTTCTGGATGCACTGCGGCGCGACTACCAGGTCATCATCCTGTCGGACACGTTTTACGAATTTGCCATGCCACTGATGGCCCAGCTCAACATGCCGGTGCTGTTTTGCCACAAGCTCGAAGCCGATGCCGATGGTTTTCTGGTGAACTACCACCTGCGCATGCCCAACCAGAAAAAAGAAGCGGTGCAGCGTTTCCGCGAGCTGCAGTTCCATGTGATTGCCGCCGGTGACTCCTACAACGACACCGCCATGCTGGCCGAGGCCCATGCCGGCATTTTGTTTCACCCGCCACAAAACGTGATCGACGAGTTTCCGCAGTTTCCGGTGACCCTGAACTACGCTGAATTGCGCGCCGAAATCGACCGCGCTGCGGCCGGGCACTGACCCTCAGTCGGTCCCGAACTGCCCCGCATTCTTGCCTTTGAAGGGTGCATAAAAAGCCTTGATTTGCAGCATGTCGGCCTCGAGGTTGCCACTGGGCACAAACAGCGGTCCGAGGCCGCTGATCTTGCGCTGGTAGTCCATGTAGGCCAGCACGATCGGTACCTGTGCCGCGGCTGCAATGTGATAGAAGCCAGTTTTCCAGTAGCGTGTTTTGCTGCGCGTGCCCTCGGGCGGCACGATCAGTTGCAGGGCGCCGTCCGCCGCCTGAATAGCCTGCGCCGAAGCCAGCACCAGGTTGTTGGTCTTGCTGCGGTCCACTGCAATGCCGCCGAGCCAGCGCATCAGAGGTCCAAACGGAAATCTGAAGATGCTGGCCTTGCCCATCCAGTAAATGTTCAGTCGCAGCACAAAAGCCACCATCAGGGTGTAGGGCAGGTCCCAATTGCTGGTGTGGGGGGCCGCAATCAGCACGCTTTTTTGCGCCTGCGCGGGCAGCACGCCCTGCACCTGCCAGCCCGCCAGCTTGAGATAAGTCACTGACAAGGCGCGCAGCAGGGTGTTGACGACGGGGGTCGAGAAAATGGTTCGGTGCATGGCTGAAACGGCGGCGTTGAAAACGTCCAGCGGCCCAAAACAGGCACCAAACGGTGGTCTTTACTGGGGCAAATTATGGCCTAGATATCCAGATTCATGAGGGTTTGCAGCGGCGCGTCTGGGGCCTCACTGCGCAGTCCGGCTTGATATTCGGTCAAGGACAGCAAGGAGCCCACGCGCACCCCCAGCAGGCGCAGGCGCTGCTGCAGCGGTACCCGTTTCAGGCAGAGTCCGGCATGGTGGCGAATGGCGGCGGCATCACCGACGTAGTCGGGCAGCGTCAGGTCGCGCGTGACACTTTTGAAATCGTCGTAGCGCAGTTTGATGCCGATGGTTTTGCCCACGTAGCCCTTGCGCGCCAGGTCTTGCGCCACCTGGTCGCACAGCCGGGTAAAGATGGCGCCCAGCTCGGCCTTGTCGCGCACCGCGTGCAGGTCACGCTCGAAGGTGGTTTCGCGGCTGATCGACACCGGTTCACTCGCCAGCACCACGGGGCGCGTGTCAATGCCCCGGGCAGCGTCAAACATCCAGGCGCCGGTTTTCTGGCCAAAGTGGTCCATCAGCCAGCCTTGTTCTTTTTGCGCCAGATCGCCGATGGTTTTGATGCCCAATTGCTGCAGTTTTTCATCGGCCTTGGGGCCAATGCCATTGATCTTGCGGCAGGCCAGTGGCCATATTTTGCCCGCCAGGTCGTCCTCGGCAACAATGGCAATGCCGTTGGGCTTGTTGAACTCGCTGGCCATCTTGGCCAACAGTTTGTTGGGCGCCACGCCCACTGAGCAGGTGAGGCCGGTGGCGTCAACAATGGCTTTCTGGATCAGGCGTGCCAGCACCCGACCACCTTCGCGCTGGCCGCCGGGGACCTCGGTGAAGTCGATGTAGACCTCGTCAATGCCACGGTCTTCCATCAGCGGCGCAATGTCCAGGATGATGTCCTTGAAGGTGCGGGAATAGTGCCGGTAGGCGGCAAAGTCCACGGGCAGCAAAATCGCCTGGGGACAGAGCTTCGCCGCCTTCATCAGTCCCATGGCCGAGCCAACGCCAAACTGGCGCGCCGCGTAGGTGGCGGTGGTGATGACACCGCGCCCGCTGTAGTCCTGCAGTCGGGGAAAGTCGGCCACCGCAATCTTGTGTAGCGGGCGCTCGCCCTGTGCCGCCTTGAGGTCTTCGTCCTGCGCCCGGCGTCCGCCGCCAATCACCACCGGCAGCCCCTTGAGTTGGGGGTAGCGCAGCAGCTCCACGGAGGCATAAAACGCGTCCATGTCCAGATGGGCAATGCGGCGCAGGGGGATGGTCCGTGGGGTGCTCATGACACCCTGATTTTCGTGGCAAATGAGGCCGCTTGGCAGCCATCAATGCAATGTGGCTTAAAGTCGTGTGAATGCCTGCTTTTTTGGTGCGCCAGGTCAAAAAAATGCCGGGCCATTCCGGTTAAGCTCTGCATTGCAGATTCAAGGTCTGGATTATTTGTCAATAGGTGGTTTCATGGATAAGCATTTTTTGAGTTCTCTCTTTTCGCCGACCTCCATTGTGGTGTTCGCCGGCAAGGCTGAAGAGTCCGAGACGCTCACGCCGCAAGCGCGCATGTTGCACCAGGCCATCACCGCCCAGCGTTTTACCGGCAAACTGATTTTTCTGGACATTCATGCCAGCGGGACCTTGGCGGACCTGGCTGCGGTCAATGCCGATCTGGCCATCATCGCGCTGCCGCCTTCCGAGGTCGTGGCTGCGATGGAAATTGCCGGGCGCATCAAATGTCGCTCAGCCCTGGTGATCTCGACCGGCATCGACGCCGCCCTGGCCACCGACCTGCACAAAATGGCCACCCGCGACGGCATCCATCTGCTTGGGCCCAATAGCCTGGGTTTTCAGCGGCCAAGCCTGCAGCTCAACGCCAGTGTGGCGGGGGATCTGGCCTCGCTGGGGCCGCTGGCGCTGGTGTCGCAGTCGGGCGCGCTGACTTCCTCGATTCTGGACTGGGCCAAAAAGAATGCCGTGGGCTTTTCCGCAGTGGTCTCCCTCGGGCCCAATACCGCGGTGGACATCGCCCAGGTGCTGGATTTCCTGGCCTCGGACGCCAAGACCCACAGCATCGTGATCTACATGGAAGGCATCACCAACGCCCGGCGCTTCATGAGCGCACTGCGCGCCGCTGCCAATGCCAAGCCGGTGGTGGTGCTCAAGGCCGGGCGCAAGCCGGCCAGCAATCAGGCGGCCCTGACCCACTCGGGCACCATCGTCGGTTCCGACGACGTGTTTGATGCCGCGCTGCGACGTGCTGGCGCGGTGCGCGTGCGCTCGTTTGTGGCGCTGTTCTCGGCGGCCAAATGCCTGGCTTCGCGCTACAAGCCCGTCGGCAAGCGCCTGGCCATCATCACCAACGGTGGCGGACCCGGCGTGTTGGCCGCCGATTGGGTCTGTGAAATCAATCTGACGCTGGGGCGACTCACGCCCGAGCAGGCGCTGGCCCTCAAGCCGCACATGCCAGCGCTGGCCACCCTGACCGATTTGATCGACGTGTCAGAAGACGCCGGGCCGGAGCATTTCCGCCTGGCCATTGAAACCGTCAGCAAAGCGCCCCAGGTCGACGGTATTCTGGTGATTTATTCGCCCAAGATGGGAGCCGACGGCGACGCTGTGGCGAAGGCCATGGCCGACTTCAACGCCCATGTGAGCAAGCCGCTGCTCACCTGCTGGATGGGCGACGCCACGGTGGGGGATGCCCGCAAGATGTTGAACGACGCCGCCATTCCCACCTTCCGAACCCCTGAGGCGGCGGTGGGTGCCTTTGGCAACATTGCCTCGTTCTACCAAAACCAGCAGTTGCTGCAGCAAACACCGCCCCCGCTGTCAGACCTGTCGCAGCCGGATGTGGAAGGCGCACGCCTGCTGATCGAGAGCGTGCTGGCCGAGCGCCGCAAGGTGCTGACCGAGATGGAGTCCAAGGCCTTGCTGGCGGCCTTTCATATCCCGGTCACCAAGACCATCCTGGCGCGCAGCGCCAATGAAGCCATCATGATTGCCACCCAGCTGGGTTTTCCGGTGGCGCTCAAGATCGATTCCCCGGACATCAGTCACAAGTCCGACGTGCAGGGTGTGGTCCTTAACGTTTTGAATGCCACCAGCGTGCGCGACACCTACCTGTCGATGATTCAGACGGTGACCAAAATGATGCCCAATGCCCGCATCAACGGCATCACGATCCAGAACATGGCGAACCTGAAGCGTGGCCGTGAGGTCTGCGTGGGCCTGGTCACCGACGAGCCCTTCGGCCCGGTGATCGCCTTCGGTGCCGGTGGCACCATGATCGAGCTCATCAATGACCGCGCCATGGAGCTCCCGCCCCTGAACCAGTTTTTGGCGCGCCGCCTGATCGAGCGCTCGCGCGTGGCGGAAACTTTGGGCGTGTGGCGTGGTGCGCCGGCAGTCGACATGGAGGCACTGGAGCAGATTTTGCTGCGCGTTTCGGAGATGGTGTGCGAACTGCCGCAACTGCGCGAGATGGACATCAATCCCATCATCGTCGACGAGTCGGGCGCGCTGGCCGTGGACGCGCGCATTGTGGTGGACAACGCCGCACCGTCAGTGCGCCATTACAACCACCTGGCCATCCTGCCTTACCCATCGCAACACGAGCAGTTGTGCCCATTGGCCGGTGGCGGCGAGTACATCGTGCGCCCGGTGCACCCCGACGACGCCACCATGTTGCAAGCCTTTGTGCGCAGCTTGTCACCCGAGAGCCGTTATTTCCGCTTTGTATCGAGCATGCAGGAGCTGCCGGCCACCATGCTGTCGCGTTTCACGCTGATCGACTACGATCGTGAGATGGCGCTGGTGGCGCTCATCACCGAAGAAGTCACCGATGCGCAAGGCCAGACCACCGAGGCCACGCGCATCATTGGCGTGTCGCGTTACATCACCAACCCGGACCGCGCCAGTTGCGAGTTCTCGCTGGTGGTGGACGACGCGTTCAAGGGCCGCGGCCTGGGTTCACGGCTGATGCTGTCGATCATGGACTTTGCCCGCGAAAAGGGCCTGACCGAAATCGAGGGTCTGGTGCTGGCCAATAACCCCAACATGCTCAAACTCATGAAGGGCCTGGGCTTCAAGATCAAACCGTTCCCGGAAGACCCGGACTTCAAGCTGGTGACGCACCAGTTGCAGTTGGTTTGAAGCGGGCACTCACGCCCTTGCCTTGAGTGCTTTCCGCAAGGGGGGAAGTACCCAACTTGAACGTTCTGATAGAGCCATTTTGACTGATCAGCTTGAGTCAGGCGTGGGTTCGTAAGTGCCGAAATTGATCAGATCGCAGATGGCCAATTTGGACCCAAAGGTGCCATCCAGGTTTTCGCCGGGACGGACAGGCCCAAAGCGGTCTGTCACGTTGCAATATGGATCTGCCATTTGCTGTCGTTCAGTTAAAGTCCCTGCCTTCAGGGTGAGGGTTGCCCATGTCGAGCACTTCGCATCTCAAGGGGCATCGGCTCCCCAGTGGCTTGGTTTGAAAAAACATGATCTGGGACTTTTGGGGGGATCGCGGCTGATGCGGCTTGGCAAGCTGTGGCTTAAAAAAAGAGGAAAACAATATGCTGTTAACTGATATCGCCGTCGAGCACACGCTGGTGTCCAAAAAGAACGGGGTTCGTCAGACTTTCTTGCTGCATCCGTTTACCAACACGCAGCGAGATACGCTTGGTAAATTCGAGATCGTTCGTGACGTCAGTGAGCCAGGGTTCAAAGAAGTTAAACGCTCAGCCTTCGTGACGTTTCAACAATTGGCGGAGTTGTATGCGAAAGGCGTACTCGAAGAATTCGGG
>JBASJO010000117.1:0-1520 GCA_049655365.1 Rhodoferax sp.
CAGCAGCACCACGGCCCGCGCTTCAGTCGCCAGCGCCTGCACGGCAGTGTTGCGCTCGCCGCTTTTGCTGGGCAGAAAACCGGCAAACACAAATCCATCGGGGTGCTGGGCATCCAGGGTGAGGCCAGCCACACTGAGCACGGTCGTGATGCTGCTGGCGCCGGGCAGCGGCAGCACCGGCAAGCCGGCCTGGCGCGCATCATTCACCAGCCGGGCTCCGGGGTCGCTGATGGCGGGTGTGCCGGCATCACTCACATAGGCCACGCGCAGGCCCTGGCGCAGCC
Source organism: Rhodoferax sp. (assembly GCA_049655365.1). Lineage (GTDB taxonomy): Bacteria > Pseudomonadota > Gammaproteobacteria > Burkholderiales > Burkholderiaceae_C > Rhodoferax. Next base: position 285 of record JBASJO010000117.1, read on the forward strand.
GCTCCAGAACCGTCTGCGCCGCCTGCGCCTCGTTGTGCTGGTGCAGCGCCAGCATCTGTGCCGGCGGCTTGTCGATGCCGTAAGCGCGCAGCAGTGCCTGGGTGTGGCGCGTGTCCTCGCAGGCAATCACGTCGGCCAGTTGCAGCACATGCAGGGCACGCAGGCTAATATCGGCCAGGTTGCCAATCGGTGTGGCCACCACATACAAGGCGCCGCGCGGGTAATTTTGCTGGCCACAGGCTTGCTGCGCAGCCTGCAGGGCCGGCGCGAAGCTGGCGCTCACCGGGGTCAAGGAGCTTGAAGTCAATGGGTATTCCTCTGGTCAAAACGGGGTCGGCATCGTCCCGGTCGCCCAGCACCAAACAGCTGGGCGACCAGGCCGAAGATCTGGCGCTGGCGCATTTGCAGCGCGCCGGTTTGCGCCTGCTGGAGCGCAATTATCGAACCCCGGGGCGCGGCGGTGGTGAAATTGACCTGATCATGCGGGCGGCCGACGGCACCTGTGTCTTTGTCGAGGTGCGTCGGCGCGCCTCCAGCAGCCACGGCGGTGCTGCTGCCAGCGTCAGCTGGACCAAGCAAAAGCGCCTTGTGTTCGCGGCGCGTCATTACCTGCTGCGCCTGCGCACCGTGCCGCCCTGCCGGTTTGATGTGGTGGCCGTGCAGGCGGACGGCATCGAGTGGCTTCCCGGCGCCTTCGATGCCGGCGGCTGGTAGGCGCGGGTATCATTGCGGCCATGCTGCAACAACGTATCCAACAACATTTCATTGACAGTGCCGACCTCAAATACCAGGCCGCGCCGCTGCTCAGCCAGGTCATTGCCGACGCCGTGCAGGCGCTCATGGCCTGTGTCACCAGCGGTGGCAAGGTGCTGAGTTGTGGCAATGGCGGCTCGGCCGCCGACGCCCAGCATTTCTCGGCCGAATTTGTCGGCCGCTTCGAGCGCGAACGCCCGGAGCTGGCGGCCATTGCCTTGACCACCGACAGCTCGATCCTGACGGCGATTGCCAACGACTACGATTTCAGCCACGTTTTTTCGCGCCAGGTGCGCGCCCTGGGGCAACCGGGCGACGTGCTGCTGGCCATCACCACCAGCGGCAATTCGGCCAATGTGCTGGCGGCCATCGAGGCCGCGCACGAACGCGACATGGTGGTCATCGGCCTGAGCGGACGCGGTGGCGGCAAGATGGTGCAGGCGCTGCGCGACACCGATGTGCACATTTGTGTACCCCATGAGC
>JBASJO010000118.1:0-3323 GCA_049655365.1 Rhodoferax sp.
GGTAAAGGGTAAAACTGTTGCACCGAGGTCATCGGTGCATGGGCGTGACTGTAAAGAGGACGCGCGCAAATGTGTAGGGGCAGCCTCCTAAAACCGCCCGGCACGGGTTTACGATACAGCGCGACAAACACGATTCAGGCAAAAATAGCCCATTCTTTTGGAGACACCCATGCGTTATTTCGTCACCGGGGCCACCGGGTTCATTGGCAAACGGTTGGTCAAGAAGCTGTTGGAGCGCAAGGGCGCGGTGGTGTATTTTCTGGTTCGCCAGGGCAGCCAGGGCAAGGTCAAAGCCCTGCGTGAATTCTGGGGCGTGACTGCGGCGCGCGCCATTCCCATCACGGGCGACTTGACCAGCAAAAAGCTGGGCATTTCTGCGCCAGACCTCAAGCAGCTCAAAGGGCAGGTCGATCATTTTTACCATCTGGCCGCCATTTACGATCTGGGTGCCGACGAAGCCAGCCAGATCGTGGTCAACGTGGCAGGCACGCGCAACACCATCGAGCTGGCCAAAGCCATCGATGCCGGGCACTTCCACCATGTGTCTTCCATCGCCGCCGCCGGCCTGTACGAAGGCGTGTTCCGCGAAGACATGTTTGCCGAGGCCGAGCACTACGAGCACCCGTATTTCATGACCAAGCACGAGAGCGAAAAAATCGTGCGTACCGAGTGCAAGCTGCCCTGGTCGGTCTACCGCCCGGCCATGGTGGTGGGCGACAGCCAGACCGGCGAAATGGACAAGATCGACGGCCCGTATTATTTCTTCAAGCTGATCCAGCGCATGCGCCAGCTGCTGCCGCCCTGGCTGCCGTCCATTGGACTGGAGGGCGGGCGCATCAACATCGTGCCAGTGGACTTTGTGGTGGTGGCGCTGGCCACCATCAGCCATCAAAAAAGTATCGAGCAAAAGTGTTTCCACCTGGTCGACCCGGTGGGCTACCGCGTGGGTGATGTGCTGGACATTTTCAGCAAGGCGGCGCATGCGCCCAAGATGAACCTGTTCATCAACGCCGCGCTGCTGGGCTTCATCCCGCGTAGCATCACCAAGGGCCTGATGGCGCTGGCGCCGGTGCGCCGGGTGCGCGCCGCCATCATGAAAGACCTGGGCCTGCCCGAAGAAATGCTCACCTTCGTCAACTACCCCACGCGCTTTGACTGCCGCGACACGCTGGCGGCACTGAAAGGCACCGGTGTTGAATGTCCGAACCTGCGCGACTATGCCTGGCGCCTGTGGGACTACTGGGAGCGCCACCTCGACCCCGACCTGCACATCGACCGCACCCTGCGCGGCACCGTGGGCGGCAAGGTGGTGCTGATCACCGGTGGCTCGTCCGGCATTGGCCTGGCTGCGGCGCACAAGTTTGCCGAGGCCGGCGCCATCACGCTGATTTGCGGGCGCGACCAGCACAAACTCGATGAGGCCTGTGCCCAGGCCAAGGCGCGCGGCTACCAGTTTGTGGCCTACGCGGTGGACATTTCAGAGCCTGAGGCCTGTGCCAGCTTTGTGGAAAAGGTCACGCAGGAGCATGGCGGCGTCGACTTCCTGGTCAACAACGCCGGCCGCTCCATCCGTCGCGCCATCGAGTCCAGCTACGACCGCTTTCACGACTATGAGCGCACCATGCAGCTCAACTACTTCGGCAGCCTGCGTGTGACCACCGGTTTTCTGCCCGGCATGGTGGCCAAGCACCACGGCCATGTGGTCAACATCAGCAGCATCGGCGTGCTGACCAACGCGCCGCGCTTTTCCGCCTACGTGGCCAGCAAGGCCGCGCTGGACGCCTGGACACGCTGTGCCAGCAGCGAATTTGCCGACCAGGGCGTGACCTTTACCACCATCAACATGCCGCTGGTGCGCACCCCCATGATCGCGCCCACCGGCTTGTACAACAACGTGCCCACGCTCAGCCCCGAAGAAGCCGCCGACATGGTCGCCCAGGCCTGCATCTTCAAGCCGGTGCGCATCGCCACCCGCTTGGGTATCACCGGCCAGATCCTGCACGCCGCCTTGCCCCGCGTGGCGCAAATCGCCATGAACACCAGCTTCAGGATGTTCCCGGATTCCTCTGCTGCCAAGGGCGCCAAAGCCGACAAGCAAAAACTGTCTCCCGAGGCGGTGGCCATGCAGCAGATGATGCGGGGGATTCATTTTTAGCGTGGTCATGGCGCCATCACCATGAATAAAGTGAAGCACAATTGAGCCGAAAGCAAACCCACCAAACCCCACATGCGCCTCAGCACTGATCAAATCCAGGCTATACGCTACGCCGCCACAAGCACGTTTGGTGATGACACGGCGGTGTGGCTATTTGGCTCGCGCGTGGACGACACTAAAAAAGGCGGCGATATCGACCTGCTGGTGCGCCCGTCGCCCATTGCGGCAGCGCAGCCCTTTGCCAAGAAAGTCAAAATGCTGACCCTGCTTGAACGCCTGCTCGGTGAGCGCAAAATCGACCTGGTCATAGAGCAGCCGCTTGATCCTCGGCCCATCGTGACAGTGGCCCACACCACAGGCATCCAGATCCAATGAAAAACACCCCTGAACAATTGGCACTGCAACACATTCAAACCGTGTGCCAGGGCCACGCCGAGGCGTTGTCAGAGGCCCTGCAAGACATGCAACTGCGTGCGCTTAGCGCTGATGACTACAGTCACATGAGCAAGTCTGACCGCCGCCTGCTCGACCAGTTTGCTTACCGCTATACCCGGCTGCAAGATGACATGGGGGCGCGGCTGATGCCAGCCGTGCTCAAAGTCTTGGGCGAAGACATCGCGCCCTTGTCAGCCATCGACCGCTTTACCCGCCTGGAGCAACTCGGCTGGTTGCCCAGTGCAGACGAATGGCTCACGCTGCGACAAATTCGAAACCAGTTTTCCCACGACTACCCTGACAGCCCGGTTGAGCGCTTTGAACGCCTGCAAGCCGCAGTGCAGGCCGCGCGGCAGTTGTTGACAGTCCTGGCTCAGTTTCAGCAAAAAATAATTGGAATCTGACCCCAATTAACCGGACCCCAATTAACCGTGCGCATTGCCACCCGCCTGGGCATCACCGGCCAGATCCTGCACGCCGCCTTGCCCCGTGTGGCGCAAATCGCCATGAACACCAGCTTCAGGATGTTCCCGGATTCCTCTGCTGCCAAGGGCGCCAAAGCCGACAAGCAAAAACTGTCACCCGAAGCAGTGGCCATGCAGCAGATGATGCGGGGTATCCATTTTGAGGGAGCCATTTGCACCTTATTGATTCGGCCCGATGATGTTTAAGTTCCGTTCGGGCTGCGCCTGTCGAAGCCCTTCGACGAGCTCAGGGCGAACGGTTCATACTT
>JBASJO010000119.1:0-1678 GCA_049655365.1 Rhodoferax sp.
CTCAGAACCGAACGACAACAATTGCAAACCGCCCTGGACAACGAGCGCGCCATCAATCTGGCTGTTGGCATGACCATGGTGCAGCATCACCTCCGACGCCAAGCCGCTTTTGATCTTCTGCGCCAAAGAGCGCGCAGCCAACAGCGCAAACTGGGTGACCTGGCGCAGGACATCATCCAGGCCTTTGAAACCATGAGTTTTTGACGCGCTCTACAGGTTTTGACGAAATTTTGATTTAACTTAAACAAAGTGATATAAATCGAACCTTTCAATTGGCTGACACACCCCTGATCCTGGTGTCAAGTCCGTGAGGCCCTGAACCCGCCTTGTCAACCTAGGCGCTGCCAAAACGTGCAGTGGCCATTGATGAGAATTGCGGCAATGCCAAGCAATCGGCCTGTTCCCCCTCACTTCGAGCCGTTTCGTGGTGACGAAGTCGTGCGCGACACCCCCAACCCCGACGATGCTCACCTTGGTGCTGCGAAGGCGTGGGAGGTCTCGCCTTGATCGCTGACTGGAACACCCCTTTGGTGCTGTTGAGCGTGCTGATTGCCGTGATCGGCTCGTTCTCGGCGCTGATTCACGCCCAGCGTATGCGCGCCAGCAGTGGCTGGACCGCAAGTGTGTGGATGCTCGTGGGCGGCATGACGCTGGGCTTGACGATTTGGTCCACCCACTTCATGGGTATGTTGGCTTACCATTTGCCGATTGCCATCGGTTACGACGGGTCCTTGACGCTGCTGTCTGCCGTGCCGGCCATGGCCGCAGCCATGCTTGGTTTTTATGTGCTGCGCAGCCCCAGGATGAACCGCTGGTCCATCGTGGCCAGCAGTGGGTTGATGGGCTTGGGGATCAGCGCCATGCATTACACCGGCATGGCCGCCCTCAAAATGTCGCCACCGATCAGCCACGACCCACGGTTTGTCATGGCCTCGATCTTGATCGCCATGCTTGCCGCCCTGGGCGCGCTGTTGCTGATGTACCAGGGTGAACGAATCAAGATGCAGACCCTGCCACGCCTGGCACTGAGCAGCGTGATTTTGGGTCTGGCCATTTGCGCCATGCATTACACCGCCATGCTGGGCGCACACATCATGCCCAACAGTATTTGCCTGACCGCCGCGACCGGGATTGGCGGGGGTGAATCCGGCTTATTGGTGGCCCTGGTGTCGTTGCTCTGGTTTGGCGGCGGCTTGTTCGCTGCCCTGTTTGATCACCGCATGGCACGGCAAAACGCGCAAGCATTGGCACAACTCAAACAAGAGCATGAGTTGTTGCAGACACGCGCCGAGCAACAGTTCGCCACCATGACGCGGTCCTTGCGTGTTGCCCATGAACGTTTGCAGATGATTTTTGAGCATTCACCCGATGCCGTGGTCATTTCTGATGGCCTGGGACAAATCTTGTTTGCCAATGACTGCAGTGCAAGCTGGTTGGGGTTTTCCTGTGCTGAATTACTGCGCATGTCGGTGTTTGACCTGGTGCCGCCAGACTGGCGCGCACGTTACCGTGATGACTTTACCGCCAGGTCCGCAAGCGGCCAGAGCTGGTTGCGCGAAGTTCGCCTGATCAAGAAGTCTGGTGACAGGATGGCGCTGGAAATGCATGCCGTGAGGCTGCCCGATGCCAGTGTTTATTTTTCATTTCGCGATGCCACTGAACGCCATCAGGCCGAGCG
>JBASJO010000120.1:0-2746 GCA_049655365.1 Rhodoferax sp.
CAGTTGGTGTGGATGTCGGTCATGATGATGCGCAAACGGGCATCGACCTCATGACGCTCCCAGGGTAGGCGCATGGCGTTCTGGGTCATCTCCAGGCCCGAAGTGGCGACACCACCGGCATTGGCCGCCTTGCCCGGGCCGTACATGATCTTGGCGGCCAGAAAGACCTCCACCGCCTCCAGGTTGGACGGCATGTTGGCGCCTTCGGCCACGCACTTGACACCGTTCTTGACCAGTTCGCGTGCGTCGTCGCCATTGATCTCGTTTTGCGTGGCGCAAGGCAGGGCGATGTCCACCGGCACGCTCCAGGGCGTTTTACCGGCTTCAAAGCGCAGGCCAAAACGCTGGGCGTACTCTTCCACGCGACCGTAATGGATGTTCTTTATGTCCATCAGGGCGGCCAGCTTTTCGGGGGTGAAGCCGGCTTCGTCGATGACCGTGCCGCCCGAGTCCGACGCGGTGATCACCTTGGCGCCCAGTTCCATGGCTTTTTCAATAGCGTACTGCGACACATTGCCCGAACCCGACACCGACACCCGCATGCCCTCCAGGCTGAGCTTGTTGTGAGCCAGCATGTCCTGCACAAAGTACACCAAACCGTAACCGGTGGCCTCGGGCCGAATCAGGCTGCCGCCAAAGCTCAGGCCCTTGCCGGTGAAGACGCTGGCCGCGTTGTTGGAGAGTTTTTTCATCATGCCGGCCATGAAGCCCACTTCACGCCCGCCCACGCCGATGTCACCGGCGGGCACGTCGGTGTCAGGGCCGAGGTGGCGGTACAGCTCGACCATCAGGGCCTGGCAGAAACGCATCACTTCATTACGGCTTTTGCCCTTGGGGTCGAAGTCGGAACCGCCCTTGCCGCCGCCCATGGGCAAGGTGGTCAGGGCGTTTTTGAAAGTTTGCTCAAAAGCCAGGAACTTGAGGATGGACAGGTTCACCGACGGGTGAAAGCGCATACCGCCTTTGAAAGGGCCGATGGCTGAGCTGTGCTGAATGCGAAAAGCACGGTTGGTATGGGTTTTGTTGTGGTCATCGACCCAAGACACCCGGAACTGGATGATGCGCTCGGACTCCACCAGCCGCTCCAGAATGCCGCCGTCAGCGTAGCGCGGATTGGCCGCAATGAAATCCCACAAACTCCCCATCACCTCTTGCACGGCCTGATGAAACTCGGGCTGGTGCGGGTCGCGGGCTTTGACATAGTCGAGAAAATCGGACAGGTTCTTGTACTTCACTTGGCATTCCTTAAGGTCATTGATCAATCATGCGCGGCCACCTGATCGAGCACGACGAACGCAGAAAACTGAATGAACACCAAAAGAGTGCATTGCATTAAAGGTGAGCCAAAGCGCATTGATTTGATGCGCAAACATAAAATATGCACCTAATTAGCCCATTCTGAACTATTTTTTGTCATTTATCGCACTTGAGTGGTGCATCTATGATTTTAGCCATGATGCAGAACCGGCATAACCTTATGCATGAACCGTTGACTCAGCGCAAACAAATGGCCAAAAAAAAACCACCCGAAGGTGGCTCACTTGAAACTTTGCGGGTCAGACCACTCGCGTAGCGACGTGCTCTGACCCCAACTGATGGCTTCAGGCAAAGTTGGCTTCGGCAAAACGCCAATTCACCAGGTTGCTCAGGAAAGTTTCGACGTACTTGGGGCGCATGTTGCGGTAGTCGATGTAATAAGCGTGCTCCCAGACGTCAACGGTCAGCAGCGCTTTGTCGGCGGTGGTCAGGGGCGTGCCAGCGGCGCCCATGTTGACGATGTCGACCGAACCGTCGGCCTTTTTCACCAACCAGGTCCAGCCGGAGCCGAAGTTGCCCACGGCGCTCTTGACGAAGGCTTCCTTGAAAGCGGCGTAAGTACCCCACTTGGCGTTGATGGCGTCGAGCAGCGCGCCGGTGGGCTCACCGCCGCCATTGGGGGTCATGCAGTTCCAGAAGAAGGTGTGATTCCAGATTTGGGCGGCATTGTTGTAGATGCCGGCGCTGGATTTCTTGACGATGGACTCGAGGTCCATGTTTTCGAACTCAGTGCCTTTTTGCAGGTTGTTGAGGTTCACCACATAAGCGTTGTGGTGCTTGCCGTAATGGTATTCCAGCGTTTCCTTGGAATAGTGGGGTGCCAGGGCATCCATCGCAAAAGGCAGGGCGGGCAAAGTATGTTCCATGAGGTCCTCGGTGTTGAGTTGTAAAAAAGAAATTGTAAAAACTTTCAGGCGCGAGCTTATTCCGTTTCCAAATCATTTGTGTCTAGGCGCGAAGCCACAGGCAGTGCTGTAGCACGACAAGGCGAAGCAACGACGACACGGATGATTAAGAGGCGGAATTACACCACGCGCAAATCAACCGTGCCATCCACAAGGGTAGCGGTGAGCGCCTGGCCCGGTGCCGTCTGCCGGCAACTGGCAACAGTGTTGCCCTGCGCGTCCGTCAGCATGGCGTAGCCGCGCGCCAGCACCAGGTGCGGGTCCAGCAGGTTCAGGCGCAGACCAGCCCGCTCAAGTCGCTGCGCCTGCTGCTGCCAGGCGCGTTGCAAAGCGGTGGGCATTTGGGCTGCCAGGCGCTGCAGGTGCTGCTCTTTTTGCTGCACAAAATGCCGCGCCGCGCTGTGCAGGCCATGGGCGCTGGCGGCCAACCGCAGGTGCTGGCTGGCCAGGCGTTCGGACGGTCGACCCAGCCTCGCCACGGACCGGTCCAGCCGCTGGCCCTGCCGGTCCAGCTGGCGCAGTAC
>JBASJO010000121.1:0-4549 GCA_049655365.1 Rhodoferax sp.
GGGCTTACGTCGATGAAGGCTCGATGGTTGATGGCTGGGCCACGGTCGGGTCCTGCGCGCAGATCGGCAAGAACGTGCACCTCTCGGGCGGCGTCGGGATCGGCGGTGTGCTGGAGCCGATGCAGGCCAACCCCACCATCATCGAGGACAACTGCTTTATTGGCGCCCGCTCCGAAATTGTCGAAGGCGTCATCGTCGAGGAAAACTCGGTGATTTCCATGGGTGTCTACATTGGCCAGAGCACCCCCATTTACGACCGCGCGTCTGACACCGTGAGCTACGGCCGCATTCCGGCGGGCTCGGTCGTCATCAGCGGCAACCTGCCCAAGGAAGGTGGCAAGTACAGCCTGTATGCCGCCATCATCGTCAAGCGCGTGGACGCGCAAACCCGTGCCAAGACCAGCTTGAACGACCTGCTGCGCGACTAAACCAAAAGGGGCATCCCCATGGCCATGACCAGCAATGAAAGCGCCGCACCCATGAGCACCATGGCGCGCATCCTGCGCCTGATGCCCGAAAAGCGCGCGTCCGACATTTACCTGTCGGCCAATGCGCCTGCCACCATCCGCATCAATGGCGAATGCATTCCGATCAACAGCCAGATCCTTCCGCCCGATGCGCCGCTGACGCTGCTGGCCGAAATCTTGCCGCCAGAGCGCATCGAAGAGCTGAAACAAAACCTCGAGCTCAACATGGCGCTGTCGCTGCCGGGCGTGGGGCGGTTCCGGATCAGCGCGATGGTCCAGCGCAGCACCGTGGCGGTGGTCATCCGGCTCATCAACAACGAGATTCCGCCGCTGGCCACGCTAGGCTTGCCGTCCTCGCTGGCCGACCTGATGTTGCAAAAACGCGGGTTGATTCTGATGGTGGGCGCCACCGGTGCGGGCAAAAGTACCACGCTGGCGGCCATGATCGACCACCGCAATGTCAACATGACGGGCCACATCCTGACCATCGAGGATCCGGTGGAGTTCCTGTTCAAGAACAAGCGCTCCATCATCAACCAGCGTGAGGTTGGCCCCGACACCCACAGCGCTGACGTCGCCCTCAAGAATGCCCTGCGCCAGGCGCCCGATGTGATCCTGATTGGCGAGGTGCGCGATCGCGACACCATGACCGCTGCCATTGCTTACGCTCAAACCGGGCATTTGTGCCTGGCCACCATGCATGCCAACAACAGCTACCAGGCGCTCAACCGAATCCTGAGCTTTTACCCGGCCGAGGTGCGCATGACCATGCTGGGTGATTTGTCCGCCGCACTGAAAGCCATCATTTCGCAGCGCTTGCTGCCTAACATTGCTGGCAGTCGCACCGCCACTGTTGAAGTCATGCTCAACACCAAGCTGGTGGCCGAACTGATCGAAAAAGGCGACTTTTCCGGCATCCAGGAAGCCATGAGCAAGTCCATGGCCGAGGGCAGCCAGACCTTCGAAGAGGACATTGCCCGCCTCATCACCACCGGGGTGGTCGATCGCAAACAAGGCCTGGCCTTCGCCGATTCGCCGACCAACCTGATGTGGCGCCTGCAAAACGACTTCACCACGCGTGCCAAGGCCCAGGCGCCCGTCGACGACCACGACGACGAAGCCACCTTCACCGAAATCACGCTCGACCTCAACCATTAAAGCATTCATGAATTCCACCCTTGCCCTGGCCTGTGACCTGATCGCCTGCCCCTCCGAGACCCCAAGCGATGCCCACTGCCAGAGCATCATGGGTGCGCGCCTGAAGGCCATCGGCTTCCAGCTGGAAACCTTGGTCAGCGGCCCCGAAGGCCTTGAAGTAACCAATTTGTGGGCCAAACGCCCTGCCGGCGCGGCACCGGGTCAAACCCAAGCCAGCAAACTGCTGGTCTTTGCCGGCCACACCGACGTGGTGCCGACCGGCCCGCTCAAGCTGTGGGTCAGCGATCCCTTCAAGCCCACGCAGCGCGACGGCAAGCTGTTTGGCCGCGGCGCCGCCGACATGAAAACCTCGCTGGCCGCCTTTGTCGTGGCCACCGAAGAATTTGTGGCAGCCCACCCCACGTCGCCCTTGGCCATTGGCTTCCTGCTGACCAGCGACGAAGAAGGCCCGGCACTGGACGGCACCGTCAAGGTCTGCGAGATGCTGCAAGCCCGCGGCGAGGTACTGGACTACTGCATTGTGGGCGAGCCCACTTCGGTCACGCATACGGGGGACATGATCAAGAACGGCCGGCGCGGCTCGCTCAGCGGCAAGCTCACCGTCAAGGGCACGCAAGGCCACATCGCCTACCCACAGCTGGCCAACAACCCCATTCACTTGCTGGCACCGGCGCTGGCCGAACTGATCGGCATCGACTGGGACCGTGGCAACGCCTTCTTCCCTCCAACCAGCTGGCAGGTCAGCAACATCCATGGCGGCACCGGCGCCAGCAATGTGATTCCGGGCACGGTGGTGGTCGACTTCAATTTCCGGTTTTCCACCGAGTCCACGCCGGAGTCGCTGCAAAGCCGCCTTCAAGCCGTGCTGGAGCGTCATGATTTGGCCTACGACCTGGCCTGGACGCTCAGCGGCATGCCGTTTCTGACGCCCCCGGGCACCCTGGTCGACGCCGTGGTGGCCGCCATTGGCGCCGAGACCGGCCTCACCCCCGAGATGTCGACCAGCGGTGGCACCAGCGACGGCCGCTTCATTGCCAAGATCTGCCCGCAGGTCATCGAGTTCGGGCCACCCAACGGCAGCATCCACAAGATCAACGAGCACATTGCCCTGGAAGACATCGAGCCGCTGAAAAATATTTACCGTCGGACGCTGGAAAACCTGCACGCGCAGTTGCTGGCATGAAGGCCACATCGCACGACAACGCTGGCCTCAGCCTGCTCGACTGCGTGACCCAGGCGGCGCAGCAGTTGACCCAGGCCGGGGTCGCTTTTGGCCACGGCACGACCAATGCTTTTGATGAAGCCGCCTGGCTGGTGCTGTGGCAGCTTGAACTGCCGCTGGACACGCCGCTGGAGGCCTCGGCTGAAGCTGGCGAACCGGCCCTTGTGCGACAAGTCACCGCCGTCGAACAAGCCAAGATCGATGCGCTGCTGAAAACCCGCATCGCCACCCGCAAGCCCGCGGCCTACCTGACCCATGAGGCCTGGCTGCAGGGCGTCTCGTTTTATGTGGACGAGCGTGCCATCGTGCCGCGCTCGCTGATTGCTGAGGTGCTGGTCGAGGGCAGCCTGGATTACTGGCTCAACGAGTCCACCCACCGGGTGCTCGACCTGTGCACCGGCAACGGCAGCCTGGCCGTGCTGGCCGCGCTGGTCTACCCGGATGTGATGGTGCAAGCCTCCGACATCAGCGCTGATGCGTTGGAGGTGGCCCACATCAACGTCGAGCGCCACGGCCTGCACCAGCGCATCAGTTTGCACCAGGGTGACGGCCTGCCCGAGCACGGCGGTCCTTACGACCTGATCCTGTGCAACCCGCCGTATGTCAATGCCCACAGCATGGCCACCTTGCCGCCCGAATTCAAGGCCGAGCCCGCGCTGGCGCTTGACGGCAACACGGCAGGCGGCCTGGACGGCATGGACTTTGTGCGCCGCCTGTTGCGCGAGGCGCCCGCCCACATGACCGAACAGGCCATTCTGGTGATGGAAATCGGCAACGAACGCGCCCATTTTGAAGCTGCCTTCCCCAAGCTGGAGGTGATCTGGCTCGCCACCAGCGCCGGCGAAGACCAGGTGCTGCTGGTGTCGCGTGAGACACTTTTGAAATTGCCATGAGCACAATGGTTCCCGGTATTTTGTGGGAGGCCCGCCGCGGGCCGATGGTATTTCTTCATTTAAAACATTAAAAAACAAAAGCAACCCCTTGATTACATTAAAAAACGTTACCCTGCGCCGTGGCGCTAAAGTGCTACTGGACGGCGCCACCGTCACCATCAATCCGGGCGAAAAAGTCGGCCTGGTCGGACGCAATGGCGCCGGCAAGTCGTCCCTGTTCGCGCTCTTCAACGGCAACCTGCACGAAGACGGCGGCGAGTACTACATTCCCACGCAGTGGCGCATGGGCCAGGTGGCTCAGGACATGCCCGAGACCGACCAAAGTGCCACCGACTTCGTGGTCGATGGCGACACCACCCTGCTGGCAGCACAACAGGAAGTCACCGCTTCCGAGGCCACCGACGACTACGACCGCATGGCCCACGCCTACATGGCGCTGCAAGATGCTGGCGCCCATGACGCACCCGCGCGGGCCCAAGCGCTCATTCAAGGTCTGGGTTTCAAGACCACCGAGCTCGACAACCCGGTCAACAGTTTCTCGGGCGGCTGGCGCATGCGTCTGCAGCTGGCGCGCGCGCTGATGTGCCCGTCTGACTTGCTGCTGCTTGACGAGCCTACCAACCACCTGGACCTGGACGCCCTGGTCTGGTTGGAAGCCTGGCTCAAGCGCTACGAAGGCACCATGATCGTGATCAGCCATGACCGCGAGTTTCTGGACGCTGTGACCAACGTCACACTGCACATTGACGCGGGAAAATTGGTGCGTTACGGCGGCAATTACAGCAAGTTCGAGGACATGCGCGCCGAGC
>JBASJO010000122.1:0-2689 GCA_049655365.1 Rhodoferax sp.
GCCAACCCCAGGCTCAGCACCGCCACGCTGGCCAGCAGCGCGGGTTGGGCAGCCAGGCCGGTCAGCTTGGCCAGAATTTGGGGCAAGGTTTGACCTGCCAGACCCCACTGCGCCAGGTCCAGCGTGACCGGGTCGAGGTAGCTGGCACGCCACTGACCGAACAGGCCCTTGAGGGTCATGTAGGCCGAGATCGCCACGAACACCAGCACCACCAGCGAACGCAGGCTGCCCGCGCCCAGGCGCACCAGGTTTTTATTGACGCAGCCGGCCGCAATGGTCATGCCCACGCCAAAGATCACGCCACCCAGCACCAGCGACAGCCAGGGCAAACTGGGGCGGACGTAAATGGACTTGGACAGATCAATCAGACCCAACTGGAACAACAGATTGGTGCCGATCATGGCCACCGCAATGGCCAGCAGCCACATGCGCATGCGCCCCCAGTGTTCCATGTTGACCACGTCCGAGATCGCACCCATGGTGCAGAAATTGGTCTTGTTGGCCACGGCACCAAAAATGAAGGCCAGGGCGAAACCGCCCCACACCACCATGCTGCTCAAGTCGCTGGGCTCAGTCATCATGGGCTCCTGAAACGGGTTAAATTATTTACCAGCAGTGGCCAGTCGCACCATGGTTGTGCGAATGGCCTCGGGGGCGTTGATGATCGTCATGAACTGGCCCATGCCCAGGGCCGGCCAGGCCAGCGCAATGCGGTAACGTGCGTACAGGGCGTAGACCTTGTTGTCGACAATGAACAATTCGTAGGGCAAGGCTGCAGGATGGTCCGTGCCGATCTTGTTGACCCACCAGCCTTCGCCGTCACTGCTGCTGTTCATGGCCACGCCGAACACCGCCATTTTTTTGTCGGGCATGAGCACCTCATACACCTGCCGGGTGTCGCCCACGCCCTTGGCCAAGTTGTCCTTCACCGCCTTGAGCGCCTCGTCGAAACTGGCGTAGCTGGCGAGTTCACTGTTGGCAGAGTCAAAACGCTCCATGCCAAACATGTAGCGGTAGTCGGTCAACTCGGCCTGCGGCACGTCACCGCCAAAACCGGTGCCCTCGCCCAAGGCTTTGACCAGGCGCTGCTGTACCGATTTGACCGCCTCTTGCGAGACCGCAAACTTGCCGCGCAGATAAGCCCGGTACCAATAGTCCGGGTTCATGTAGGAAACATTGCCCTCGCTGTCAACACCTACGCGAATGGCCGCCGCCACAATGCTGCTGCTGGGGCCGCTGGCGCGAATGGCCGCCAGCATGGCTGGGTCGGCGACCACGAGGCTGGCACGCCCGGCAACCCCCTTGGGCAGGTGCTGCCCGAGCACGCTGAAACCTTCGGCCTGCAGTTTTTTCTCAACCTGAGACAGCTGCGCCGGCAGCTCTGCCGCCGGTAGTTTGCTGGCGTGGGTGTAGGGTGACAGGGCCAGGCTGAGCTGGGCCGCGCACAACAGGGCAGCGCCCAGGAGCAGTCGTTTGATCATGGCTTAAATGAACAGGCAGACGTCGGATTCGCCGGCAAACTTCATGAACGTGGCGGCACCGCCGTACTCCACATCCTTGATGAACTCGCTGGTCTCGAACTCGAACAGGTCCACGGTCATCTGGCAGGCGACAAACTTGACCTCCGACTCCAGGCAGATGTCACGCAGCTCCTGCAAAGAGGCCACGCCCTTGGACTTCATCTTGTTTTTCATCATCATGGTCGCCATGGATTCCATGCCGGGCAACATTTGCACCATGACAGGCATCGGCACCGGCATCGGCATGGCCGGATTGGCCAGCGGGCTGATCTTGATGTCATCGAGACTCTTGCGCAGCAACTGCAAACCATAGAAGGTGAAAAATATCTGCACCTCCCAGCCCAGCGCGGCGGCCGTGGAGGCCAGGATGAACGGGGGATAAGCCATGTCCAAGGTACCCTTGGTGGCGATCAAGGCCATTTTTTTAGCTGCCATGTGTGCGCTCCGAGTAAGGTTGGGGAGATCCCGCAGGATCAGGCTTTCTTGAGGAAAAACACGAACTTGCTGTTTTCGCTGCCTTGCTCCAGCAAGGCATTGCCAGTTTGCTCGGCAAAGGCCGCCATGTCGCAGACCGAGCCGGGGTCGGTAGCGATCACTTTCAACACCTGACCCGACGTCATGTCGGCCAATGCCTTCTTGGTGCGGACGATAGGCAGTGGGCAGGAAAGACCGGACGCGTCAAATTCTTTGTTAAATTCCATGGGATATCTCCGTGAGTTAATGGCTTGAAGCCGAATATTCATTTCATGACACCACCCACTTCTTGCGAAGGAGACGGCATTGCGACTGGGAGATTTTTGATGAGCCGGCCCCAAGCGTCTATCACCGCAAAGGATGGGGCGAGGTAACCCATATGGGTTATGCGCAAGCCGGCGCGCTCAGGTCGGCGTGCCGGTGATCTTGCGGTCGATTTCGTGACACACCGCCTCACAGATCGAGACAATGCGCTGGTCAATGATGCGGTAAAAAATTTGCACCCCGTCCCGGCGTTTGCCCAGGATGCCGGCCTGGTACAAGGTATTGAGGTGCTGCGACATGTTGGGCTGGGTGGTATCGACCTGGGTCAGCAGGTAGCTCACATTTTTTTCGCCGTCGCACAGGCAGTTGATGATCTTGAGCCGCATGGGTGCCGACATGACACGAAACAGGTTGGCGGCCGACTCGTAGGT
>JBASJO010000123.1:0-3381 GCA_049655365.1 Rhodoferax sp.
GGTTGGGCTTGTGTTTATCAAGCAGAAGCGACACATTTTAGAAGATTGGACTGAATCCTCAGGATTGCAATTGGGGTCGATAGTCCTTGTTGAGCTCTTTGGCAACTTGCCCCAGTCGCTTGTCAAATGTCCAAAGTAGCGCCTTGTCAGTGAGGAAGGCAGAGGCGAGCAGACTCAAGTCAACCAGTACGTTCATGAGGTGGTGCGCATCATCTTCTCCTGCATCAATTAATGCATCATTTTGCATCAAATGCTGGCAGTTGGCACATGCTTGGGTGTAGCAATCAGCTTGGTAAAAAGCCTTCCACCGACAGATAACGCTCACCGGTGTCGTAGTTGAAGCCCAGCACCTTGGCGCCAACTGGCAGCTCGGGCAATTTTTGCGCAATGGCGGCCAGTGTGGCGCCGCTGGAAATGCCGACCAGCAAACCTTCTTCGCGGGCGCTGCGGCGGGCGTATTCGCGGGCGGGTTCGGCGTCGACCTGGATCACGCCGTCAAGCAACTCGGTATGCAGGTTTTTCGGGATGAAGCCGGCGCCGATGCCCTGGATCGGGTGCGGGCCGGGCGCGCCGCCCGAGATCACCGGCGAGGCCGCGGGTTCGACCGCAAACACTTTCAGCTTGGGCCAATGGGCCTTCAACACCTGCGCCACCCCGGTCAGGTGGCCGCCGGTGCCCACGCCGGTGATGATCACATCCAGGCCATCGGGAAAGTCGGCCAGGATTTCTTGGGCGGTGGTGCGCGCGTGCACCTCGATATTGGCCGGGTTCTCGAACTGCTGCGGCATCCAGCCACCGGGGGTTTGCGCCACCAGTTCTTCGGCGCGGGCAATCGCGCCCTTCATGCCTTTTTCACGCGGCGTCAGGTCGAAGCTGGCGCCATAGGCCAGCATCAGCCGGCGCCGTTCGATGCTCATGCTGTCGGGCATCACCAGAATGAGTTTGTAGCCCTTGACCGCCGCCACCAGCGCCAGACCGACACCGGTGTTGCCGGAGGTGGGTTCGATGATGGTGGCACCCGGCTGGAGTGCGCCGGATTTTTCAGCCGCTTCGACCATCGCCAGTGCAATGCGGTCCTTGATGGAGCCGCCGGGGTTGCAGCGCTCGGACTTGACCCACACCTGGTGCGTGTCGCCAAACAGGCGGTTGATGCGGATGTGCGGCGTGTTGCCTATGGTTTGCAGGACGTTGTCGGCTTTCATGCGGGGCTCCTCAAATTGATTGAGCAGTCATTTTGAACTACTTGATCGATTGTTTTCGGCATAAGCTTAAATGCCCGGGTTGCAAGCGCTGGGATGCCGCGATAATCAAGGCGTGAAGCCCGCCAGACTGCCGCTGGTGCAATTCTGGAAACAGAGCACTGGAGGAACGTCCGGACTGCATAGGGCAGCGTAGCAGCTAACGGCTGTCCACTGAAAGCCCGGGGCGCAAGCCCTGGGTATAAGGTGAGGATCAGAGCAACAGAGACGAGCCGATTAAGTTCGGGTGAAACGGGCAATCTCTACGCGCAGCAATACCAAATAGGCACACGTTGATGGGGCCCCCGGAGTGTGCGGGTAGGTAGCACCGAGCCACGCAGTGATGCGTGGCCCAGATTAATGGCAGTCACGCCAGAGGCAACTTTGGCGCACAGAATCCGGCTTATCGGTGGGCTTCACAACTTATCCGCGTGCCAGCAATGACTGGCCCAGCGCAAACACCGAATTGGGCGCGTTGGTGCGCACCGGCTGGTGCACCGGCTTCTTGAACACACCGCGGTTGGGTGCCGGCTTTTGTTCAATCTTGACGCCCTTGGCCAGTTGGTCCAGCACCAGGCTGCGCAACGTGACCGACTGCATGAAGTCAAGCACCTTGGCATTCATGGTGTCCCACAGGTCTTGCGCCATGTCGGGGGCGGCAGACACCGTTTCTGTGCCGGTTTTGGCGGGCGTGTCGTCTTCCACGGCGCCAATGATGTCCGCCACCGTGATGGCGTCGGCGCGATGGCCCAGGGTGTAGCCGCCGCCGGGTCCGCGCGTGCTGGTCACCAGGCCCTGCTGGCGCAATTTGCTGAACATTTGCTCCAGGTACGACAGCGAAATTTGCTGGCGCGCGGCAATGTCAGACAGCGGCACGGGGCCCAGCTTTTCGCGCAGGGCGACGTCGATCATGGCGGTCACGGCAAAACGGCCTTTGGTACTTAAACGCATATAAATTCCTCCTGTCAGTGTCGTTCAATCAGACACAGTGCACACTATAAGGTTCAAATCACTTCGTGTAAATTCGAATAATTGACTAATTTACTTCGAAAAAAATGAACAATAGGCAAGACAATTGAGGGCATTTCCATGAATTTCAAGCACCTTTACTATTTTTGGGTTACCGCGCGGGCTGGCGGCGTCATGCGCGCCGGGGAGCAGTTGCACACCACGCCGCAAACGCTCTCTAGCCAGATCAAGTTGCTGGAAGACTGGCTCGGGCGCAAGCTGTTTCGCAAGAGCGGCCGCGGGCTGGAGCTCACCGAGCACGGCCGCATGGCGCTGGGTTATGCCGATCAGATCTTCAGCCTGGGCAGTGAACTGGAAAGCAGTCTGCGCCAGGTGCGCGGCGCCGCGCGGCGACTGGATTTCAGGGTGGGGGTGGCGGACTCGTTGTCCAAATCCATCGCCTACCGGTTGCTGGAGCCCGCTTTTTCCATTGATGAACCGGTCAAGCTGTTGTGCAGCGAGGGCAGTTTTGACGACCTGCTTGCCGCTTTGGCCCTGCACCGGCTCGACCTGGTGATTGCCCACGAGCCCATGCCCAGGCGCGTCAGCGTCAAGGCCTACAGCCATGCGCTGGGCAGCAGCGTGATGAGTTTTTTTGCAGCCCCGGCCCTGCTGCCAGGCATTCAGGGCAAGTTTCCCGCCTGTCTGGATGGTGTGCCCATGCTGGTGCCAGGCGCCACGGCCTCGGTGCGCCAGCAGTTGGAAGGCTGGTTTGCCAGGCACCAGATTGCGCCCGTGGTGGTGGGTGAGTTTGACGATGCCGCGCTGATGAAGGCCTTTGGCCGCGAAGGCCAGGGCGTGTTCATGGCCCCGCGCGTGCTCGAAGAGGAAACCTGTACCCAATTTGGCGTGCAGGTGATTGGCCACACCGCCGAACTGGTGGAAGAGTTTTATGCGATATCGGTCGAGCGGCGCATCAGCCACCCATGTGTGCTGGCCATCACCGATGCGGCGCGCGGCCAGTTGTTCAGCGTGTGAGTTTTCGGGTGCCTGCAACCGGATAATGCCCCCATGCCCCTCAGAGAAATCAGCCACCCCGCCATTGACATTGACCTGCGTTACGCCACGCCAGACAACTTCACCGGCAAAACCATTTACGACCACGCCGTGGCCTACCTGCATCAGGACGCCCTGG